>JAYVKW010000200.1:0-5826 GCA_043768015.1 Gallionella sp. | reverse complement strand
GTGTAACCGATGTAGTTGGGTTAGCGTTTTTGCGTAACCCAACTAGGTAAAACAACTAGCCATTCGACTAAGCCATCAAAAAACGATGGCAAGTCGCTGGTTAATTGCGCACGCTGGGTTACGCGATGAAGCCGCTAACCCAACCTACGATTCTACAAACTGGCGGGATCGCTGCGCGCAGCGCACGCTACTCTGTCTTCTGTCTTCTGTCTTCTGCCCTCTGTAGCTTGGCGCGCCACCTCAATATCACCGCCACACGCCACGCCACACGCACCGCAAAATATCCGATGATGGACAGACTAACCGCGAGCAACGGCAAGCCGATCAGCAACGGTTGACCCAGCGTCGCCAGCCAGCCCCACAATTCGCTCAGCCAGTTATTCCAATGCATTTCCGGAAATGCCGGTTGCGCCGCCGCCGCGCCGTTGTTCGCGCCGCTCACCCACGCGCCGAGTTCGTAAGCCAGCAAATACAGCGGCACGATGGTAAACGGGTTGGTATAAACCGTGGTAACTACCGCTACCGGCAAATTGACGCGGAACAGCACGGCGAACAGCACGGCGCTCATTACTTGCAACGGCCCCGGAATCAGCCCGCAAAACATTCCCACCGCCACGCCACCCGCCACCGAGCGGCGATGCAAATGCCACAGATTGGGATGTTGCAACCAATGACCAAACGGCTTTAGCCAGCGGTGGCTTTTCACCGTTTCGTGGGACGGCAGGAGCTTACGAAATAAATTACGCATGCCCCAATTCTATCCCCATGCGCTAATCTATGCGCATGGTTCTCTTTACCCTGTTCTTCACAGTTGGCGTGTGGCTGCTGCAACAGCAGGCCGCATTGCCCCATTTTGTCTGGGCATGGCTGCTGCCCGGCTTACCGCTCGCGCTGCTGATCCCGACCCGCACGCTAGTCCTGCGCGTTGCGCGCACAGTGTTGATCGTCGCCTTTGCTTGTGGCCTGGGTTTCTATCACGCCGCATGGCAAGCCCAACAACGTCTCGCTATTACGTTGCCGGACGAATGGCAGGGGCGCAACATTGAAGTGATAGGCGTGGTCGCCGAGTTGCCGCGCAATCACGAACACGGACAGCGCTTCAGTTTCGATGTCGAACAGACGCTCACCGCACAGGCCAATGTACCGAAACACATTTACATCAGCACCTATTTTGAAAATCAGACAATACCGCTCGCACTGCACGCCGGGGAACGATGGCAACTCACGTTGCGACTCAAGCAACCGCACGGCAGCAGCAACCCGCACGGTTTTGATTTTGAACTGTGGGCGCTGGAGAACAACGTGCGCGCGGTGGGTTATGTGCACAACGCCAAAGAGCTTTTGGCCGGGCACCCGAAAGGCAACAACCAGCGTCTCGACACACGGGCGGACGGTTTGCTTTACCGCATCGAGACCTGGCGCGAAACGGTGCGCGACAAGTTCAATGCCACGCTGGGCAACGCGCCTTATGCGGGAGTGTTGAGCGCGCTGGCCATCGGCGATCAGAGCAGCATCCCGCAAAGCCAATGGCAGGTGTTCACGCGCACCGGCGTGAATCACCTGATGAGCATCTCCGGGCTGCACATCACCATGCTCGCCAGCCTGGGCTTCGCCCTCACCTATTGGCTGTGGCGGCGCAGCACACGGCTTACCTTGTTCCTGCCGGCGCGCAAAGCCGCCGCGCTGGTCGCATTGCTGGTGGCGCTCGGCTACGCGCTGCTGTCCGGTTTCGGCGTACCGGCGCAGCGCACCGTGTATATGGTCGGCGCAGTCGCTGTGGCACTGTGGCTGAACCGCAATTTTTCGCTCGGGCAGATACTCAGCATCGCGTTGCTCGGCGTGCTGATACCCGACCCGTGGGCAGTCATGTCGCCCGGCTTCTGGCTGTCGTTCGGCGCGGTGGCGCTGATCCTGTACGTCACGGCGTACCGTCTGAAACCCTCGCACTGGCTGGTGGAATACGGCAAGGTGCAATGGGCGATGACCATCGGCCTGATCCCGCTGCTGCTCGGTTTATTCCAGCAAGTCTCGCTGGTCTCGCCCATCGCCAACGCCTTCGCGATCCCTCTGGTGAGCTTGGTCGTCGTGCCGCTCGCCTTGCTCGGCGCCATGCTGCCTTGGGACACGCCGCTGTGGTTGGCGCACAGCGTAATGGGCTGGACGATGGGTTTGCTGGAATGGTTGAACAAGCTGCCGCAGGCGGTGTGGACGCAGCACGCGCCGCCCGCGTGGAGCATCGTGACTGGCATGTTGGGCGTGTTGTGGATACTGCTGCCGCGCGGCTTTCCAGCACGTTGGCTGGGGTTTTTATTATTGTTGCCGATGTTCTTGAATATGCCGGAACCGCCCGCGCAAGACTCGGTGCATTTAACTATTTTCGATGTCGGGCAAGGTTTGGCGGTCGCCGCGCAAACCCAACATCACGCGCTGCTCTACGATACCGGCCCGGATTTCAGCGATGGCGCGGACAGCGGCAATCGCATCTTGATCCCATCGTTGCGCGCGATGGGCATAGCCAAATTGGACGGCCTGATCCTTACCCATGACGACACCGATCACACCGGCGGCGCAGCTTCGGTGATTCAAGCCATACCGATAGACTGGGTCTCGTCTTCGCTGCCCGATGGGCATCCGTTGTTACAGTTGGTGGCTGATAAACGGCACTGCACGGACGGACAATCATGGCAATGGGACGGTGTAGCTTTCGAGATACTGCATCCCGATGCTGCCAGCTACGCCGAAAAGAATATCAGCAAAAACAACCGGGGGTGCGTGTTGCGCATCAGCATCGGCGATCGACACATTTTACTGACTGCGGATATCGAGAAAGAATCCGAACAGCAGCTGCTCAAGGAGCATCCTGACAAACTGTCGGCAACCTTGCTGGTCGTGCCGCACCACGGCAGCAAGACCTCATCCACCGACGCATTCATCGCCGCCGTCCGGCCTGACTATGCCGTGTTCACTGCGGGCTATCTCAACCGCTTCGGCCATCCGAAACAGGAAGTCGTGCAACGCTATGCGCACAGCGGCGCGGAACTGCTGCGCTCGGATGAAGACGGCGCAATTTTGGTCGAGATGAACGCCAAAGGCTTGCAAGTGGAGCGCTATCGCAAGACGCACAGGCACTATTGGACGCACTTCCCTTCCTGATTTTGAAACGAAAAAATTCGTTGACCGGAGTGCGGCGGTCATTGATTCCTCTAAAGTGGATTCGGCGGGTAGGAGGAATTAACTAGATGGAAAAGGAGAGGCATACTTAAAAATAGGGAGAAGAGTCCTTTGATTAACGTTGTTCCACTCTTTTAGTATGCAGTCTGCGGGCTTTCACAATTTCAAAAGTTGGTAAGTAATCGTGGGTAACGGGAACTGACCATAATGTACTTCGATTTGTGCGGTTGTATTTCCTATCTTTTTTCGCACGGTTCGATTTGAGTCTTTAAACTTTTGGGGGTATTTAGTGATGAAATTTAAATGTATAAGTAAATATTCCATAGCGTCGGTATTACTGTGTTCCAGCTTTCTCGCGTTGGGAACGGCGGAGGCACAGACAGCTGGTTTTCCGCAGGCTGCTTTTCCGCAGGATCCGGGCGTGCGCGACGGGACGGCCGGCGCGGGCGGGCCGCTTCCGGGATTGAGCGCCAATCAGGTGGCTTCCTTCAATTATGGTCTGGCGAAATTTGCCACGGCGGAACAACTCTCCAACGGTTTGGGCCCTCGTTTCAACCTGGATAGCTGTAGCGGGTGTCATCTCCAACCAGCTGTGGGCGGAACGGGTCCGGCGACCAATCCGCAAGTGGCATTAGCCACGGCCTTTGGTGCCAATAACACTGTACCGTCGTTTATCTCGGCCACCGGGCCGGTGCGCGAAGCGAGGTTTGTGAAAAATGCGGACGGCTCGCCAGATGGCGGAGTGCACGCTTTGTTCGTCATCAGCGGGCGCAATGATGGCTCAGCCAATGCCATCGGGTGTCACATCACCCAGGACGATTTCGCGGCGCAAGTTAACCACAATAACGTGGTCTTCCGCATCCCGACACCAGTCTTCGGGATAGGACTGGTCGAGATGATCGATGACACCACTCTGCGCAGCAACATCGCGGCCAATAACGCGGCGAAGAAAAGTCTCGGCATCTTCGGGCGCTTCAATATCTCCGGCGCTGCGAATACCAATGGCAACGATGGCACCATTACTCGTTTCGGTTGGAAGGCGCAAAACAAGTCCGGACTGCTTTTCGCAGCGGAGGCCTACAACGTGGAAATGGGCATCAGCAACGAAATCTTCCAGTCGGAACGCGAGGAGAACGCAGATTGCCAGTTCGCAGGAGTAGCTAACGACGTTCAGAACATGGACGCCGCCACGCCGCTTGATGCCACTGCAGATATTCAAAATTTCGCCAACTTTATGCGCTTCTCAGCGCCGCCGACACCCGTTGCTTCTTACGGCAATGTCAGCGCCGACTCCATCACTCGCGGCAAGCAGCGCTTCACCGATATTGGCTGTCAACTCTGTCACACGCCGACCTTGACGACGAACCCGAGGACGAGCATCGCGGCGCTTGCCAACAAACCGGTCAATGCCTTCTCCGACTTTGCAATCCACGGTATGGGTCCGGGGCTTGCGGATGGCGTCTCGCAGGGTGGGGCAGCGGGCGATAACTTCCGTAGCGCCCCACTTTGGGGGCTTGGCCAGCGCATCTTCTTACTACACGATGGTCGCACCAAGGATTTGGTCACAGCCATTCGTGCCCATCGCAGCTATGGCAATACCACTTATGGTCCATCGGAAGCGAACCAGGTGATCAACAATTTCGATCTCCTCTACTTCTCTAGCTTTCAGGACACGCAAGACTTGCTTAATTTCCTACGTTCGCTGTGAGGTTGGAGATGCGACAAAATTACTATCGCTAAATTTGTGCTTTGCTGATTGGCAAAGGCCCGGCTCAAACGCCGGGCCTTTTTTATTTTTCTCCAACTATTATGAGTGGGGTTCGCAGGCAACCGGCGCAAGGCACATGCGATTCGCGAGGGTCTCTTTTGCCGTTTCACACCAGGATGCATCAGCCTAAAAAACACGTTCGGAAATAACTCAAGGCTAGCCCAACGCGTGACTGACCCCACGCAGTGCGTCTACAACAGCCGGGCTATTTGTCTCCCAACGATTCCACGTAAGCAACCTGACATTGTTGACCGGAAGTATGAATACTGGAAGACTGTAAGTTACTCATCCAACGCATTCCGATATTGCGCTATTCACCCCGAAAGGAGCCACCATGAAAAATATCTTGCTGCTCGCGTTTCTATTGTTGCCTGGTATTGCCATTGCTGCAGAAGAAGATATTGGCCTGACCGCGCATAACCTGTTCGATACCCGCATATCTCTTGATCTTACTCCCCCGATAAAGCACCGCCTGCTTGTCAATATGAGGGCACAACTGGCGGCCATCCAGACTCTCATTGGCTTACTTGCTGAGGAAGAATTTGCCCCGGCTTATAAAATATCACGTGCAAAGCTGGGTTTAAGCGAGGAATTGAAACAGATATACGGACGCGCCAATAATGAAGATTATAAAAATCTCGGACTCACATTTCACGATAGCGCAGGCGAGTTGGGAACTGCATTGCAAACCAAAGACATGAAAAAATCCTTGCAGGCTTTACGCAATACAATGGGATATTGCGTGCAATGCCATAATAAATTCCGCCAATAATAACCCATTGTATTCCGCTGCCCGCAACCTTCGACAGTGCTGCCACTCCTCTACTCCTTCCGGCGTTGCCCCTATGCGATACGTGCGCGCCTTGCGCTTTATGCAAGCGGCGTGA
>JAYVKW010000199.1:0-7914 GCA_043768015.1 Gallionella sp. | reverse complement strand
GTTCGGGCTGAGGTATCGAAGCCCAATCACCAAGCGGTCACCACCCTTCGATACCTCAGGGTGAACGGATTTATATCCCACGTTGGAACCGATACACCGCAGTGCTACCAAGCAGATTCGGCAACACCTTCACTTGGTTCTCCCCGGTCATCACGCGGCGATCGAGAACAGTGACGCGATGATCGCTGCAGAAAGTCTCGAAGTCATGCAGCGTGCACAAGTGCACGTTTGGTGTGTCGTACCACTGGTAGGGCAGTTCGGTGGAAACCGGCATGTTGCCGCGCAGCACGTTGAGACGGTTGCGCCAGTAGCCAAAGTTGGGGAAACTGACAATGCCCTCGCGCCCGACGCGCAGCATTTCCTGTATCAGTGGCTCGGTGTGTCGCGTGGCTTGCAGCGTCTGCGACAGCATCACGTAATCGAACGAGTTGCTCTCGAAATCCGACAAGCCAGAATCCAAATCGTTCTGGATCACGTTCACGCCGTTGTTGATGCAGGACACGATGCCGGGATCGCTGATCTCAACGCCGTAACCGCGCACCGCGCGGGTCTCCTTGAGATAGCGCAGCAGGCTGCCGTCGCCGCAACCGAGGTCGAGTACCGTCGCGCCATCCGGTATCCATGCGGCGATCGCGGCGAAGTCGGGACGCTCTTGAATAAATTGGACACTTATTTGGCTCATGCGTCCGCCTCCTTTGCCGGCAGATGGTTTTTCCCAAAGATGCGGTTTCGGCGTCTGGCTGCAATCGCGGACGGTCGCATCCCCACTTCGCGGGGCCCCTGCTTCCTGCTCATTTGCCCTCCCCTGCAACCTTGTCAAGGTAAGTGCGCATCACGTCAAAGTAATATGCATCCTGCATCAGAAAAGAGTCATGGCCGTGCGTCGAGGTGATTTCCGCATAACTGACATTGCGCCGGTTGTGCAACAAAGGCCGCACGATCTCGCGCGAGCGTTGCGGCGAGAAACGCCAGTCGGTGCTGAATGAGATCACCAAAAAATCCGCCTGGGCGCGGGAAAACGCCTGGTTCAAATCGCCGCCGAACTCATGAGCAGGGTCGAAGTAATCCAGCGCCTTGGTCATCAACAGATAAGTGTTGGCATCGAAATAAGCGGCGAACTTATCACCCTGATAACGCAGATAGGACTCGATCTCGAACTCGATGTCATAGCTGTAGCTGAATCTTCCTGAACGCAACTCGCGGCCGAACTTGTCCGCCATCGCATCATCGGACAGGTAGGTGATATGCCCCAACATGCGCGCTAGACGAAGGCCGCGCACCGGCACCGCGTTGTGCTGATAAAAATTCCCGCCGTGAAAATCCGGGTCAGTCAGTATCGCGCTGCGCGCCACGTCGTTAAAGGCGATGTTCTGCGCGGTGAGGCGCGGCGCGGCGGCGATCGCAAACACGTGGCGCACCCGGTCGGGATGGGCCAGCGACCATTGCAAAGCCTGCATCCCGCCCAGACTGCCGCCGATCACTGCCGCGAATTGGCGGATGCCGAGCAAGTCGGCGAGGCGCGCCTGCGACTCGACCCAGTCTTCCACCGTGATGACCGGGAAGCTCGACCCGTAAGCTTGGCCGGTTTCGGGGTTGATCGTGGACGGGCCGGTCGAGCCATGACAACCGCCCAGATTGTTCAGCCCGATGACGAAGAACTTATCGGTGTCGATCGGCTTGCCGGGGCCGATCATGGTGTCCCACCAGCCCACGTTGTTGGGGTCATCGGCGTAATAGCCGGCAACATGATGATGGCCGGACAGCGCGTGGCAAATCAGGATCGCGTTGGATCTGTCGGCATTCAGCTTGCCATAGGTCTCATACACCAGCTCATAGCGCGGCAGCACCGCACCGCTGCGGAAGACCAGCGGGGTGTCGAATTGCGCGCGTTGCGCGCTGACGATGCCGATGCTATTTAATGCGCCCAAAATATTCGCTCCAAAAACAAAAACCCGTTCAGCTCTCGCGGGACGGGTTGCCTCGCTTTAGCTGGTATGTTTTAAGTGCCCCGCAAGCTGATGTCAAATCGGCACTGATGCGCAGTTTCCGCGTTTTGTGAAATGCTGTCAATGAGTTGCTGTCAATGAGTTGCTGTCAATGAGTTTTTGGGCGGCACTCTTCAGCGTCTGTGCGGACATTTCTTTTTGGTGCAATCCGCATAAATGTGAAGCGAGTGGTCGCGGATGATGAAGCCGAGCCCGGTGGCAACTTTTTCCTGACGGGTCTCGATGGCCGTATCGTAGAATTCCTCGACATGGCCGCATTGCAGGCAAACGATGTGATCGTGATGTTCGCCCTTGTTCAGTTCAAACACCGACTTGCCACCCTCAAAATGGTGCCGCATCAGCAATCCGGCCTGCTCGAACTGGGTCAGCACACGGTAAACCGTTGCCAAGCCCACGTCTTCTCCGCTGCTGAGCAACTGCTTATAAACGTCTTCCGCGCTCAAATGGCGTTCTTTGCTGTTTTCAAACAGATCCAGCACCTTAAGCCGTGGCAAGGTGGATTTGAGCCCGGCATTCTTGAGGTGTTCGGGTTGGTGCATATCATTACCTCCCAAATTATTACCAAGCATCATGCCAGAAACTTGTTGCAATTGCAAATAAGAACGATTATCATTCGTATGAATCATTAAGGAGATCGCCTTGAAACACTTGTTGCTTATCGCATTACTACTGCCACTCACCGCGCGCGCAGCCGACTATATGCTGACAATTAAAGACCATCAATTCCAGCCAACCGAACTCACGGTTCCATCCGGCACGAAGATCAAGCTCATAGTCGAAAATCAGGATGCCACCCCGGAGGAATTCGACAGCCATGCGCTGAACCGGGAAAAAGTGATTGCCGGACACAGCACCGCCACAATTTACATCGGCCCGCTTACCCCCGGACGCTACCCGTTCATCGGAGAATTTCACCAAACCACCGCCCAAGGCGTGATCGTCGCCCAATAGGCCAATAAGACAACACACGGAGATCATCATGTTCGGAACTGCCATCATCGTTTTTCGGGAAGTGCTGGAAGCATCCATCATCATTGGGATACTCGCTGCCGCGACGCGCAGTATCCCCGGCAGCAGACGCTGGCTGGTCGCCGGACTGCTGGCCGGGCTGGTCGGTTCCGGCTTGGTCGCCGCCTCTACCGACGCGATCGGATCACTGGCCAACGGCATCGGCCAGGAAATTTTCAACGCCATCGTGCTGGGTATCGCGGTGCTGATGCTGGCATGGCACAACATCTGGATGTCGTCGCACGGTGCCGCGCTGGCGGCCAACGCAAAATTAGTGGGCCGTGACATTCGCGACGGGAACAGCGAGTGTTCGGTGCTATTGGTCATCGTCGGGCTGGCCGTGCTCAGGGAAGGATCGGAAACCGTACTGTTCCTCTACGGCATCGCCGCCTCGAACGACGGCGGGCAATCCTCGATGATGCTCGGCGGCATGGTCGGCATGTTGGCCGGCATCGCGGTCGGTTACACGATTTATGCCGGGCTGCTGCGCGTGCCGATGCGCTGGTTCTTTGCCGCGACCGGTATATTGGTGTTGCTGCTGGCGGCCGGCATGGCTTCGCAGGCCGCACATTTTTTAATCCAGGCCGATTTACTGCCCAGCCTCGCCGCGCCACTGTGGGACACTTCGGCGGTGCTGCCGGAAAGTGGGTTGCCTGGCATGTTGCTGCGCAGCCTGATCGGCTATGACTCGCGCCCGGCGGGGATGCAGATCGTTTTTTACCTCACCGCGCTGATCGCCATCTTTATTGGCATGAAATGGGCTGCCCGTCGTCCCCGTCAAGCCACCATGCAGAAATGAGCTGCTTATGAAAAAATCTTTGTCGCTTTCCATTTCTCTTTCGCTGGGCGTCCTGCTCTCCGGGATTGTTTTTGCCCAGGCCGTTTTCGCCGGCGCCGGGGATTATGTCTATACCCCCGCTGTCGAATACGGCGAACGCGAAATTGACTTCAAATACGGCTCAGCCTCGCCACTGGCCGCAAATCGCGCGCAAGTTTCCAGCATTGGATTCGGTTACGGCGCAAAGGAATACTGGTTCACCGAGGTCTATTTCAAACAGGAGCGCAACGGAAACGCTGTTGCCAATCTGGCCGAATGGGAAAACAAATTCCAGCTCACCGACACCGGGCAATACCCGGTCGATGTCGGGCTCATCACCGAACTGGAAGCCCCGTTAAGCGCTAACGCCCCGTGGGAATTCAAGTTCGGCCCCTTGTTCCAGACGGAATTCGACAAACTCCAGTTGAACGGCAACTTGCTTTTTGAACGCGCGTTCGGAAAGGCAGATGAAAGTGGCGTGCCATACAGCACCAACCTCAGTTACCAGTGGCAAGCCAAATATCGCTGGCAAGCCTTTTTTGAATTCGGGGTACAAGGTTTGGGTGACATGGGAAAGTGGAACGATTGGGACAAGCAGGCCGACCAGAGCCATCGTATCGGCCCGGCAATTTTCGGCAAGTTCCCGCTCGGCAACCGGCAAGCCATCAAGTACAACGCCGCATGGCTGTTCGGGACGGGCAACGCTGCGCCCAACCACACCTTCAGGATGCAGGCCGAGTATGAATTCTAGGCATTGAGCTTATCCAACAATTCGCGAATTTTCATCGGGTCATCGGCACGCAGAATCTTTTGTGAAAATTGGGCGATTTCCGGCAGGCTGGTGGTGAGTACACGCTGCTTGATGCTCGGCACTTGCGCCGAGAACATCGAGAACTGGCGCAAACCGAAGCCCAGCAACAGGCGCGTGTAGGCCAATTCACCGGCCATTTCACCGCATACGGAAATCGGCACGCCGAGTTTGTTGGATGTGACGATAATGTGCGACAGCAAGTGCAGCACGGCGGGATGCAGCGGATCATAAAGATGCGCGACTTCCTCATCGGTACGGTCTATCGCCAGGGTGTATTGGATCAAGTCATTGGTGCCGATGGACAGAAAGTCCAGCTTCCTGGCGAACACATTGAGCGCCAAAGCCGCAGCGGGAATCTCGATCATGCCGCCGATTTTCACCTCGCGATCATAGGGAATGCCCTCATCATCCAGGCTTTGCTTGGTCGCAGCAATGAACTGCAAAGTCTGGTTGAGTTCGGAAACACTGGACAACATCGGTATCAATATTTTGACATTGCCGTAATGCGTGGCGCGCAGCAGTGCGCGCAACTGGGTGCGGAATAATTGCGGCTCGGCCAGACACAAGCGAATCGCGCGCAGCCCCAATGCGGGATTGTTGGCGACGCGTTCCGCGCCTTTGATTTGTTTGTCTGCACCCAGATCGAAGGTGCGGATGGTGACGGGTTGGCCTTCCATGCCTGCGGCTACGGCACGATAAGCCTCGAACTGTTCTTCCTCATCCGGCAAGTTGTCGCGGTTGAGAAACAGGAATTCACTGCGAAATAAACCAATTCCGGTCGCGCCATTTTCCTTCACTTCGGCAATGTCCTCCGGCTTCTCGATGTTGGCATGCAACTCGATGACCGTGCCGTCCAAGGTGTTGGCGCGCGCGGTACGCAGCCGCTTGAGCTTCTTGCGTTCCAGTTCCCATGCACTTTGGCGCAGCTTGTATTCGGCCAAGATCAGCTTGTCGGGATTGACGATCAGCACGCCCTGCGCGCCGTCCAGAATCAGCAGATCGTCTTCGCGGATCAGTTCGCGCGCATGATGAAGACCCACCACACAGGGCGTGTCCAGACTGCGCGCGACGATCGCAGTGTGCGAAGTCGCGCCGCCCACATCGGTAATGAATGCCGCGTATTGATGCGGCTTGAACTGGATCAGATCGGCGGGACTCAAGTCATGCGCCACCAATATCGTCTCAACATCATGTCGCGCCGACGGCGGTTGATGCCCGGGTTGTCCGAGCAATTGTTTGAGCAACCGCTCGGCCACCTGGGTCACATCGGTCTGCCGCTCGCGCAAATAGGCATCCTCAAATTCATCGAACTGCGCAACCAAAGTTTCGGTCTGCGTTTTAAGCGCCCACTCGGCATTGCAATATTCATTGGCGATCATTTCGCGCGGCGCCACGCTGAGTAGCGGATCGTCCAATATCATCTGGTGCAGTTCGAGGAAAGCATCGAACTCGGCGGCGGCGTAGGTAGGCCGATTGCCGCGCAGGCTAACGAATTCGTTGCGCGTTGCCAGCAATGCGGCATCGAAGCGCGCGATCTCTTCTTCAATAAATCGTTTGGGCAGCACGTAATGCGCCACTTCCAGCGAAGTGTGCGAAATTAAATGCGCATGGCCGATGGCAATGCCACTCGAGACTGCAATGCCGTGCAGCGTAAAACTCATTCGCCCTCTCCGAAATAATCGTTAATCAATTTCACCAACGCCTGCATCGCCTCAGCTTCATTTTCGCCATTAGTTTCGATGTTGATGGTCGTGCCCTTGGCAGCGGCCAGCATCATCACGCCCATGATACTTTTAGCATTCACGCGGCGATTGTTGCGCGACAGCATCACCTCGCATTTGAAACTGGAAGCAAGTTGCGTCAGTTTGGCCGAAGCGCGCGCATGCAGGCCGAGCTTGTTGATGATTTGTACCTCTTGTTGCAACATCTTAGCTCGCCATCTGAACAATACATTCACGCCCGCCTTCGACGGCGATCTTCGCCAGTTCCGGCAGGGTCTTCGCTGGACTGCATACTACCCGCAGCAGCATCGGCAGATTCACACCAGCCACGCCCATCACGCGCTCGGCATGACACAGTTGCCGCCCGATATTGCTGGGCGTGGCGCCGAACACATCCGCCAAGATCAACACGCCGCCGCCGGTATCGAGTTGTTTGATAAGCGCCTGTCCTTCGACCAGCTTGCGTTGCGGATCGTCACCGGCCAACACCGATAACACTTTAAGATTGGGCGGCACTTCGCCCAGCACATGCCTGACGCAATCCACCAAACTATCGCCCAGCCCGTTGTGCGTCACCAATAAAATTCCGGCCACAGATCACCCCTTTTTATATTAAGCGCATGGCATATGCCACCAACAACACCGCGCCCAACAAAACGATCCAGCCATAGCGGGCGAACCAGTGCAACACCTTGGCTTTATCGCTATCCGCCTGTTGTTCACTGGCGACGATCACGCCGATCTTGCGCAACGCGTTGATCCCCACCGCACGCCGCACTTTTTGCTCCACGATGTTTTGTTCAGGACTCTGCATGGGCTCGGGATTATTCATGGTTCGACCTCCAGATGAATATTCCTGTCGGTGAATTCTAGCCGTTTCTGCAACCCGGTTGTGAGATGGATATTGCCTTGCCCGTCCACCAGCATCGCCTCGGACAGGCCCATCTGCGTAGCGGCAGCGCGCCAGCCACGCGCACCCGCGATGAACAAAGGCTTGGAAGCCGCATCAGACAACACCCCGGCGTGCGCACCCCTGGTCAAAATAGTCACGGCCTGTACCCCTTGCATGGGATAACCGCTGCGCGGATTGATCAGATGGCAGTAACGCACATTGCCCAGCATGAAGTAACGCTGGTAATCGCCGGACGTGCCGATGGCCTCGCCGTCGCGCAGTTCCAGCGTCGCCAGCGCGCCAGATTTGCGCGGATGCTGGATGCCAACGCGCCACGGACGATTGCCATGCTGGCCCAGCGCCAGGACATTGCCGCCGATGTTGATCAGCGCGTTGTGGATACCCTGCTTGTGCAACAGTTCGGCAGCGCGATCCAGTGCGTAGCCTTTGGCGTAGCCGCCCAAATCCACCTGCACGAATTTATTTTTACTCTTCGCCCGGCCGCGCACGATCGAGATGTCGCTCATCTGAGGATTGGCCGCGACCCATAGTGCGATTTGCTTTTCGTCCGGTTGCACCGGTTTGAATTCATCGGCGTGAAAGCCCCACAGCTGCACCAGCCCCCCGATAGCCGGGTTGAACAAGCCTTGCGACCGCTG
>JAYVKW010000198.1:0-2694 GCA_043768015.1 Gallionella sp. | reverse complement strand
GTACGGTTTTCCATAGTCGCATTTCTATTTAATGTTAATGATATGTTAATATAATTCACGCCCTGTTACAATCCAAGTTGCCGCGATGATTGCTATTCTCGATGCTGATCGTGTTGGGATGAAGGTAGCACAATATCAGCTTAATCAATGGTGGGGCGAAACCTTGCTTCATGGCAGTAGGAATTTAGGCTAAAGATTTATTCAAACGGAGAAGAAAAACTTGGAACGCATTGATCACTTTTCAAGTGTAAGGAAACTACCGTATGAGCAATAAAGCGTTGGTCATTCAAGATACTCAGTTCCCGTCTTTTGACTGTAATGCTTTTATGCAGGAAAGGAATCTGGTTGCCGATTATTGCAGTAATGGATCCAGTGCTTTATCCGCATTCAAAAACAAGCGATATAGATGTGTCGTGATGTCTATGGATTTACAAAACGAAGACCCGCTTGCCATCATAAAAGATATGCGAAGCGCAGAAGTCACTCTTGGTCTACCCCCGACCCAAATTCTTGTTGCATACAAAATGCGATCTCCGACCCAATCTGAGATTACGGAATTCAATATCTTCGGACAGATTCGGTCGCACCGAATTTCCTAGAAATATATTTCATTGCTCCGAAATAGCCGATTAATTATTTTTTGCACTGCACAGAAGCCTGTCAGAATGAACGCTGCGGATCGCAGGAGGATTGAAGAATTGTGTTGTGCGTGAAAATGTCAGTCCTATTAGTGCGAGTTGGATCTATCATCAGTAGCGAACTGGGGAAACCATTGTCATTCGTATACCTAAAATTCAGGCAATCGAGAGGTAGATAGGTAATCTAAAGATGTCCGTACTTAACATGCTACCGTTGGATATAGTGAGCGGAGTTATTCTGCTCTGGATAGCGCTCGGATTACTTGGGCTGGCATTGCAACGTTCGCCGAATGTGATAGTCAGCTTCATTTTCCCTATTGGCGCGAGTGTTTCGCTGGCACTTGCTGCAACCGGTTTATGGGCGCTCGGCGAGGTTGCCAGCTACGCGATATTGCCGCTGGGTCTGCCGGATCTGCCGCTGCATCTCCGTCTCGATCCGCTCTCGGCGTTTTTCCTGATCCTGTTGGGCGGCGCATCGTTCGGTGTATCGCTGTTCAGTGCCGGCTATTTCAAATCCATGCAAGGCAGTACGCTCGGCCTGTTGTGTCTGGAATATCACCTGTTTCTTGCCAGCATGGCGCTGGTGTTGCTGGCCGATGATGCCTATATGTTCATGGTGGCGTGGGAGACAATGGCGTTGTCATCCTATTTCCTGGTCACCACCGAACACCATGTCCCCGACATCCGCAAGGCGGGCTTTTTGTATCTGCTGATCGCGCACGTCGGCGCAATCGGGATTCTGCTCAGCTTCGGTGTGATGCAGGGCGGGCATGGCATCGGCGCTTACACCTTCGCGGCGATGCGCGATGCGCATCTGCCGGTGTTCTGGTCATCGGTGGCATTTATGCTGGCGTTGTTCGGTTTTGGCGCGAAAGCGGGATTGCTGCCGCTGCACGTCTGGTTGCCCGAAGCCCACCCGGCTGCGCCCTCGCCGGTTTCCGCATTGATGAGCGGCGTCATGCTGAAAACGGCGATCTACGGCATCCTGCGCGTCACCTTCGATTTGCTCAGTGTGCAGCAATGGTGGTGGGGTGTGCTGGCGTTGGCACTGGGCCTGATCACTGCGATCTTCGGCGTGATGTTCGCCGCCGTGCAGGGCGACATGAAGCGGCTGCTGGCATATTCCTCGATCGAAAACATCGGCCTGCTGCTGGTGGGTATCGGCCTGGCCATCATCTTCCATGTCTATGGCAAGGACGCGCTGGCGGCTTTGGCGCTGACTGCGACGCTGTACCACAGCCTGAACCACGCCTTCTTCAAATGTTTGCTGTTCATCGGCACAGGCTCGATTCTGCATGCGACCGGCGAGCGCAACATGGGTCGCATGGGCGGACTGATCCATCACATGCCGTGGGTCGCGGCGCTGATGCTGGTCGGCGTGCTGTCCATATCCGGCCTGCCACCGTTCAATGGATTCGTCTCGGAATGGCTGCTGTTGCAGGCGTTTTTGCTGTCGCCGGGCTTGCCCAACAGCTACATCAATATGCTGATACCGGTGGCGGCCGCGGTGATTGCGCTGGCCGCAGCATTGGCGGCCTATGTGATGGTGAAATTCTACGGGATCATTTTTCTCGGCCTGCCGCGCGGGGAGGCGCGGGAACCTGCGCACGATGCCGGTATCTGGGAGCGTATCGGATTGAGCTGGCTGGCGCTAGTCTGTGTGCTGCTGGGCCTGGCACCGGTGTATGTGGTGCATCAACTCGATTTGGTGACGCAGGTGTTGGTCGGACGCGGGTTGGGCAATGCCGCTGCCGGTTGGCTTTTCCTCGCGCCGGTCGACATCGAACGCGCCAGTTACAGCCCGGTGTATTTCCTGTTGGCGGTGCTGGGCGTGATGCTGGCGACCGCCTTGGTGGTGCATTATTTTTATCACGGTCGGCTGCGCCGCGGCCCAGCCTGGGACTGCGGCTTCCCGGCGCAAACTTCGCGCATGCAGGACACAGCAGAAGGATTCGGACAGCCGATCCGCCGCATCTTCGAGCCGTTCTTCCGCATCGAAAGCGAGTTGCCGAGCGCCTTCGATACGCACCCGCGCTATCACGGCCGCAGCGATGAC
>JAYVKW010000197.1:0-9897 GCA_043768015.1 Gallionella sp. | reverse complement strand
AATACGCCCATGCCGTAATGCAGGGTGTGGGTCAGCACGTGGGTGGTGGCATCGCGCCACGGCACGAGCTTGCCGTCATACCAGATAAAACCGTCGCGGTCGGACATCGACATAATGGGATTCCTTATAATTGGTCAGTTGCGAAGCGCGGATTTTAGCCTGTTCCGGCGGACTTATGAAGCGGCGGCGATAAATTATCCGGCACGTTTGACTTATTTCCTTCGTGGTTAATTCAGGTATGATTAGAACATATGCTTATTCGTACTCAAAGGCATAATTCCTGGCGGCACTTTTCTGAAGGTTATACAAATGCAAAAATTTCCTGAAGTCAGCGAAGAAACCCCCTACGCGCAGGAGGACAAGTTACACCGGGATTTATTGATCTTTGCCTGCGCCTTCATGAATCTGGCGGTGGTATTGTGGCTGGCGATCTACTGGATAATGGGACTGCACTTTTCAACCACGGTTCCCCTGACTTACCAGGTGATTTCTGTTGCTTCGCTGGTGCATTACCTGAAAACCAAGAAGTTTGAGGTGTTTCGTTTTGTGCAGTTGAGTTTATTCCTGTTTGTCCCGTTCATCATGCAATGGAGTATCGGCAGTTCCGTTACTGCCAGCGGGGTGATGTTATGGGCTTTGCTTGCACCGATAGGTGCGCTGGTGGTCAAAGGTTGGCGCGATTCTATTCCCTGGTTCATTGCTTACATGATGATGACGGTGGTATCCGGATTCTTTGATTACTATCTGGGTTCCGGGAACGATGGCGGAGTGGAGATGAAAACCATCGGTTTCTTCTTTGCGCTCAACTTTGCCGCCATGTCTTCCATCATTTATTTTTTGGTGCGTTACTTTGTCGTGGAAATGGACAAGATCAGAAGCCAGCTGGATCAGCAACATCAATTGCTGGCTGAAGAGCAAAAGAAATCCGAACGGGTATTGCTAAACGTGCTGCCCAGCAGCATTGCCCAGAGACTGAAAAATCATCAGGGATTGATCGCGGATGGACATGCGGATGTGACGGTGATGTTTGCTGATCTGGTGAATTTCACTCAACTGACGGAGTCGCTTTCCCCGGAGCAAATGGTGGGTTTGCTGAATACCATATTCTCCGGTTTTGACCAGTTGTGCGAAAAATACGGCGTGGAAAAGATCAAGACGATAGGTGATGCCTATATGGCGGTCGGCGGGTTGAATCACGACAGCGCAGATTACACCAATGACATTGCCGATATGGCTTTGGAAATGCGTAGTTTTGTGACGAACCATCCGGAACTATCAGGCTTCAATCTGGATATTCATAGTGGTATAGCCACCGGACCCGTTGTTGCCGGGGTAATTGGCACTAAACGTTTCATCTATGATTTGTGGGGAGATACCGTGAACGTTGCCAGCCGGCTTACCGATGAGGCCGTTGAAGGGGTGATTCAGGTGGACAAGACCACCTACAATCGCATTCGGTATGGCTATGCATTTGAGCCACCCGCAACCATAACCGTCAAAGGCAAAGGCGAGATGGTGATGTATCGCCTTACCGCGCGATTGAGCGGAGAAGCCACTGGCCGGTTCAGCGCATCAGGAAGATATCGCGCCGCTTCCTCCCGTGATATTCCCGAACAACCTATCCCATAAATTCCGGCATGCGGCGGTGTCGATTCTGCCCGGTTCAATACGGCATGGCGACAGGTTGTTAAGCCGCATGCGATGTTGTGTCTGGCGCAACGCGCGATACAGCGCGCGGGTCTGCCCGGCAATCTCAACCGGGATCAGCCCGAGCTCGCCTGCCAGTTTGAGCAATGCCAGATTGCCCATGTTGGCGGTCAATTCCGGGTGTAGCGGAGCATAGGCCAGCACGAGATATTGCACCATGAACTCGATATCTACCATGCCGCCGCTGTCATGCTTGATGTCGAACAGTCCGCTGTCATTGGGGTGCCCATCGTACATTTTCCTGCGCATTGCCAGAATCTCCTTGCGCAACGTCGTCAGGTCACGCGGTTGGCACAGCACTTGCCGGCGGATTTGCTCGAAGGCTGTGCCGACCTGGGCATCACCCGCGCTGAAGCGGGCGCGGGTCAAAGCCTGATGTTCCCAAACCCATGCATGGCTTTGCTGGTATTCGGTAAATGCCGCCACCGAACTGACCAGCAAGCCGCTCGCACCGTTCGGGCGCAAACGCAAATCGGTTTCATACAAACGCCCGGATGAAGTATAGCTGCCGAGCATGGTGTTGATGCGTTGCGCCAACCTTGCATAGTTTTCCTGCGCATCGGGATGCTCGTCGTCATATAAAAAAATCAAATCGAGATCAGAGGCGTAGCCGAGCTCTTTGCCGCCCAGTTTGCCGTACGCGATGATGGCGAATTTCGCATCATCGCGGTGCCGCTTGCGCGCAGTCGCCCAACTCAGCCTCAGCACATGGCGCAGCATCAAATCGGCCAAGTCGCTCAAGTGATCGCTGAGTGTTTCCAGCGGCAACAAGCCTTGCAGATCCATCGCCAGCAGATGAAATGTTTGTTCCTGTTGCGCGTGGCGCAACACATCCAGTTGTCGCTCGGCATCTTCAGCGCAGTCGTCCAGTCGGGTTTGCAAGTCGTGGTCGAGTTGTTGCCACTGCGGCGGCTGATATAGCTCGCGTGCATCCAGCAATTCGTCGAACAATGCCGGGTGCAGCGTCAGGTATTCGCTCGCCCAACTGCTGGCGGCGACCAATCGGGTCAATCGCTGCAAAGCCTGCGGATACTCGGCCAGAAAGGCGAGGTAGGCGGCGCGGCGGCTGACGCCTTCCAGCAGGGCCAGCAATCTGGACAGTGTCGCATCGGGGTCGTCGTGTTGCGCGCTTAACATGATGAATTGCGGAATCAATCGATCCAGCCGCTGCCTGCTCAATTCGGGCAGTTGCCGGTAGCGGTTGCTGGCGCGCAGTTGCAGCAGGCGTTGCGCGCTGTCCGGTGCGTCGTGATAGCCCAGCTTTTTCAAGGCTGTGCGCAACTCTTCGGCGGTAATCTCCTCGCGCCAAAGTTGCGCGTCATATTGCTCTTCCTGCTGCTCGCCGAAAATCTGCTCGAATTGCTGGCTGACCAGCGCGCGATGACGATCAAGCTCTTTGAGCAGCGCGGCGTAATCCGCGTAGCCCATCGCCTGTGCAATGATCTGCTGATCTTCTGCTTTCTCGGGCAATTCCTGGGTTTGCTGGTCATCCAGATATTGCAAACGGTGTTCCAGATTGCGTAAAAAAACGTAAGCGGCGTCCAAAGCGGCAACCACAGTCGCGGGCAGTTGGGCGTTTTCGCCTAGCTGCCGCAATACGCTCCGGGTGGGACGGATGCGCAGCCTGGCATCGCTTCCGCCGCGTATCAGCTGGAATACCTGTGCGATGAATTCGATCTCGCGTATGCCGCCCGGTCCGAGTTTGATGTTATTGAGCCGGTCGCGGCGTCGCACTTCCTGGCGGATCTGCGCGTGCAATTTACGCATAGCATCGATTGCGCCGAAGTCCAGGTATTTGCGGTACACAAACGGTTGAACCAGCTGCATTAATTCGGCGGTCTGCGGACTGGGCTGTTGCGGGCTTTCGGCAGGTGCGATGACACGCGCCTTGATCCATGCGTAACGCTCCCATGCGCGGCCCTGGCTGACCAGATATTCCTCCAGCGCGGCAAAGCTCGTCACCAGCGGGCCGCTGTCGCCGTAGGGGCGCAGCCGCATATCCACGCGGAACACATAGCCGTCGGCGGTGAGTTCGTTGATGATGTTGATCAGGCGGCGGCCCAGCCGGGTAAAGAACTCGTGGTTACCGAGTTTGACCGGTCCTGCGGTTTCGCCGTCTTCCGGATACACAAAAATCAAATCAATATCGGATGAGACATTCAACTCGCCGCCGCCCAGTTTGCCCATGGCGACCACCAGCAATTCCTGCGTTGTCGCGCTCGCCGCACCTGTCGGGTTGCCGAATTGCGCATGCAACGCTCGCGTCAAGCAGGCTTGCGCATGTTGCACGCACACCTCCGCCAGCGTGGTCATGGATTGCATGACTTCGTTCAAGTCGGCCAGCCCATTCAAATCGCGCAGAATCAGCTTGACCATCACCTGCTTGCGCAAAATGCGCACGGCTCGCGCCAATCCGGTTTCGTCGTTCAGATCGAGTCCGGACTGTTGCAACAAAACCTGCATTCCCGCGCGGCTGCACGGTGTGGTGTAGTTTTTTTGCAACCAATTCAGCAGGGATTGGTCTGTTTCCAGCGCTCGTTTGGCATAACGACTGCAATACAACGTCTTTTGCAGCAAGCCGGCCCAGGTCGCGGGCGGTGAGTTTACGATATTCATAAGCTCCTTAAGTTAGAATACGCATTGTCTTCTGATTAGTCGTTAGTCGCCAGTCGTGGCTTAAGTTTAACGAACGACTGGCGACTAACGTCTTACAACTTAACGGCTAATAACCGGCATCTAATAACTGAATTAATGTTGAACTCTTTTCCTGTCCGTTTGCTCGGACACAGCTTGAACTGGCTGATACGACTCACCCTCATTGTGTTGGCGGTTGCGGCTGTGCTCGGCGCACTTGCCATCGTTGTGCTGCGCTACTGGCTATTGCCGGATATCGAGCAATATCATGACAGGATCACTGCTTCTTTGGCAGGCGCGATGGGCAATCCGGTCACCATCGGCAAAATACAGGGTGATTGGCAGGGATTGCTGCCGCACCTGAATTTTACCGATGTGCGCATACTGGATGAGCAGCGGCAACCCGCATTGGTGCTGGAACGCATTGATGTCAGTGTCTCGTGGATGTCGCTGCTCACTGCTGAACTTCGTCTGGCCAGCCTGGAGATTGATAGACCGGAGTTGCTGATACGCCGGGATGCGCAAGGGAAAATTTTTATCGGCAACGTGGCACTTTCCAAACAAGGCGATGGTAACGATTTGGCCAACTGGCTGTTGCATCAATCCAACATGGCGGTGCGCAATGCCCTTATCGTCTGGGTCGACGAGCAGCGCGATGCGCCGCCGCTGGTGTTGCAACAGGTCAATTTGCGCGTTGATAATTTGTTCAGTCAACACCGATTTGCCTTGCGTGCGATACCGCCAGGTGAACTGGCGACCCCGCTGGATGTGCGCGGTGAGTTTTACGGGGAAAGTTTTGATAACTTGGCAACATGGCACGGCCAACTATTTACACAGGTCGATTACACCGATGTAACAGCTTGGCGGTCGTGGCTGGATTTGCCCGGTGAATTCAGTCGCGGGCGTGGTGCGCTGCGCGGTTGGTTGGGTGTCAAGGACGGCAAGGTGGCGCAGATTACTGCTGATCTGGACTTGCGTGATGTGGTCACCAAACTTGCCGAAGATGTGCCTGAAATGGTGTTGCCCGAGTTGCGCGGCCGCGCCGCATGGCAACAAGTAACAGGCGGTTTTGAAGTTTCCACCAGGCATTTGGCGATGCGATTGCAAAACGGGATCGAATTTCAACCCACCGATTTTTATTTCCGCACCGTAAATGCAAGCAATAAACAGCCTGCCGACGGCCAAGCTGAGAAAGGCCAAGCTGCGGAAGGAGAGATACGCGCCAACTTGTTGCAATTGGAAAGCCTTGTCGGCCTGGCAAAATTTTTGCCGATGGAAGCCGATCTGCGCGCGCGTCTGGATGCGTATGCGCCAAAGGGCAAGGTATCCAATCTGGATGCGCAATGGCACGGCTCATCTGAAAAACTGGGCAGCTACAAGCTCAAGGGACATTTTGAAAACCTTGCCGTTAATCAGGTCGGGAAAATGCCCGGTTTTTCCGGTTTGACTGTGGATGTGGATGGCAACGAAGCGGGTGGCAAACTCAGTATCAATTCTCGCCACTTGACTGTGGATGCGCCGGGCGTGATGCGGGAGCCGTTGTCTTTCGCTACCTTGACCGGCCAAGCGGGTTGGCAGCGGGAACGCGGGGAATTGGCTATCATTGTCGATAACATCGCAGTCGCCAACGATGATTTGGCCGGCAATCTGTATGGCGCTTACCACACGCTGGCCGGCACCTTGGGTGTGCTGGATTTGACGGCCAGGTTGACGCGTGCCGATATCAGGCGCGCTGCCCGTTACACCCCGCTGGTCGCGCTGAACAAGGAAGGCAACGACTGGCTGAACGGCGCGTTGCTGGCGGGGCACAGCGAAGATTTCCGTCTTCGCATCAAAGCTAATCTGAGCGACTTCCCGCTGGACGGCACCAAAGACGCGCTATTTGAAATCGGCGGACATGCGCGGGATGCGGTAATGGAATTCGATAAGAATTGGCCGCGCATCGAAAATATCTCCGGTGAATTGTTGATACGCGGCAACAGGCTGGAAGTGAAGTCACCCTCAGCGACCATGCTCGACACGCGCTTGCAGAATGTCACCGTCACTTTACCGAACATGCTGAGCAAGGACTTGTCGCTGGAAATAAAGGGCGAGGCGGTGGCTGCGAGCAATTCATTGTTGGAATTCGTCCAGAAAAGTCCGGTGCGCGGTTACATAGACGGTTTCACCGACGGCATCAGCGCCAGCGGCAACGCGCATCTGGATTTGTTCGCGCGCATCCCGCTGCTGGGCGGCAAGCCGGTAAAAGTGTCCGGAACGATTAAAGTGCAGGATAACGATATTGATTTGGGCGAAGGCGTGCCGTTGTTGCGCAACACGCGCGGGGCTTTGTCGTTCACTGAATCGGGTATGCAAGCCAGCGGCGTGTCGGCAGAAATACTGGGTGGAACGGCCAGCATCAATGTGCAGACCGCCGCGGGCGGTGTGGTGCACGCCACCCTAAAAGGGCGCAGCAACGTCGATGTGTTGCGCAACATCGAGCCGCTTCCGCTGCTGAATTATTTGCATGGCAGTGCCGCTTGGGATGCCGACATCAGCATGGTAAAAAAATCCGCACAGATCACCATCAATTCCAATTTGCAGGGGATCAGTTCCAGTTTGCCGCAGCCTTTCGCCAAACGCGCCGACGAGATGATGATGTTGCGCGTGGAAAAAAATCCGGTGCTAATCCCGCCGAAGCGGCCTGCGGGTAAAGCCTGTCTGGAGCCTTGCCCCAAGGTGGAAGGCGCTGTCGCCGAGGGGCAGGATGTGATTACCGCTCAACTGGGCAATCTGCTCAGTGCGCGATTGGCGCGCCGCAATGAAAATGGTGCGATGGTCATCAAGCGTGGGGTGATCAATTTCGGGAACAATTTCGGTGCCCAGGACAAGTCACTGGAATCAAAAAAGATGCAGGAATTGTCACGAGGCAAGGACGGCGTGTGGTTGGCTGGCAGCTTGCCTGTGTTGTCGGTACAAGGCTGGGAGGGTTTGGCAGGCGGCGCGGAAAAAGCCGACTCGGGAAAATCCGGCCCGGCATTGCCAATCGCCGGAGCAAATCTGCTCATCGAAAAATTAACCGGTTACGGGCAGAGTATCAGCGCGTTGCATATCAATGCCGCCAGACGTGGCGACGGATTGGCTGCGCAGCTGTCCAGCGGCGCGCTGAACGGCGAAGTGGTATGGGAACCGCACGGGTATGAAACGGGCAGCATGTTCCGTGCGCATTTAAGTAATCTGCAAGGGATGAGTGAAGAACAACACTCGCAGACCATTGAACCCGATCAACAAGCACTGCCGGGCAAAATTGAAAACACTGTCAAGACGCCACCCGCGCAAATGAATCCCGGCAATCTGCCCGCACTGGATATCTCGATTGATAACCTGCAGATAAGGGACAAACAAATCGGCCGCTTCGAATTGACCGGACACCCGGATGGCAAGGACTGGCGGTTGAGCCGTCTGAACATTACCAACCCGGACGGTAGTTTGCTGGGGGATGGAGTGTGGAGCGATACGGAAGGAAAGCCGCAAACTCAGATCAATCTGGTGCTGGATATCAGCGATGCGGGAAAGATTCTGGCGCGTTCTGGCTATCCCAATACCGTCAAGGGCGGCAGTGGCAGGCTGGCGGCTAATTTGTCATGGGCCGACACGCCGGATGAATTCAGTTATGCCACTTTGAACGGCACGCTCAAGCTGGATGCCGGCAAGGGCCGGTTCCTGAAAATGGATCCGGGTGCCGGAAAATTACTCAGCATCCTCAGTATGCAAGCGTTACCCAAGCACATTACCACCCTGGACTTTACCGACGTGTTCAGCAAGGGGTTCCAGTTTGACAATATCATTGGCGAGGCGGCCATCAAAAATGGTGTTATGGATACTCAGGAGTTCCATATTTATGGCTCGGCTGCCAAAGTGGCGTTGAAAGGCAGCGTGGATTTGAACCGCGAAACCCAGAATCTGAGCGTGAAAGTTTTCCCGGCCATAGGCGATAGCGTATCTCTGCTTGCCGTGTTTGCGATAAATCCGGCAGCGGGCATTGCCGGACTTATCGCTGACAAGTTATTAGGCAATCCACTCGATAAGTTGGTGTCATTTGAATACAATATCAGCGGAACATGGAGCGACCCCAACGTGGTCAAGGTTGGTGGAAGCAAAGAAAAAATAAATTAACATGGGCGAATAGAGAAAATTATGTCATCAGGTGATTCCACGCAGCAACGTGTAGCCGCGCAGGCCAACGCCTTCAAAGTGGCCGCCATTCAGATGGCTTCCGGTCCGAATGTTGCGGGCAATTTGAGCGAAGCGCGGCGCCTCATCGCCAAAGCCGCTGAACAAGGCGCGCGGCTGGTGGTGCTGCCGGAATTTTTCGCCATCATGGGCATGACCGATCAAGACAAGATCAAGGTGCGCGAGCAGCCTGGACAAGGGCCGATCCAAACGTTCCTCAGCGAAACGGCGAGGCTATGCAAAATCTGGCTGGTGGGTGGCTCGATCCCGCTGGCGGCCAGCACACCGGGCAAGGTCAGGAATACTTGCCTGGTGTTCGATGAACAGGGTGAGCAGGTGGCGCGCTATGACAAGATCCATTTGTTCAACCTGGAACTGGGCAATGAAAATTATCATGAAGCGAAAACGATAGAGCCGGGCGATCAAGTGGTGGTGATAGACAGCCCGTTCGGACGTATCGGGCTGGCTGTGTGTTATGACCTGCGCTTCCCAGAGCTGTTCCGCGCGATGAAGAATGTGGACATCATCGTGCTGCCGTCCGCGTTCACCGAGACCACCGGCAAGATGCACTGGGAAGTGCTGCTGCGAGCGCGCGCCATTGAAAATTTGGCCTATGTGATCGCCGCCGCGCAAGGTGGCTATCACGTCAACGGGCGCGAGACGCATGGCAACAGCATGATCGTCGATCCGTGGGGGCGCGTATTGGACCGTTTGCCGCGCGGCTCCGGTGTGGTGGTCGCCGATGTGAATCCATCCTATCAGGCTAGTCTGCGCACCAGCCTGCCGGCGCTGACGCATCGCATTTTATTTAGCTGTGCTTAATAAGGAAAAAATTGAGATGATTACCCTACAACAAAACCCCCCTTTTGATACGCTTTTAGCCACCGCGCAACAAGCGCTGCTCGCGCCTTATTCCATTGAGGCGGGCCATATCGAACAGGTGTTTGCCAGTATGCTGGCGCACCGTCTCGACTACGCTGATTTGTATTTCCAATACAGCCGTGCCGAGAGCTGGTCGCTGGAAGAGGGTATCGTCAAATCCGGCAGCTTCAACATCGATCAGGGCGTAGGGGTGCGCGCGGTGAGCGGCGAGAAGACTGCCTTCGCCTATTCCGATGACATCAGCCTGAACGCGCTGGACAGCGCGGCGCAAGCCACGCGCGCGATTGCCCGGCAGGGCGGCACACAGTCAGTGCCGATGCTGCGTCAAGGTTCGCGACGCGAAATTTATTTGCCGCATGACCCGATTGCCAGCCTCAAGGATGCCGACAAGGTCGCGTTGCTGGAACGTCTCGAAGGTTATGCGCGTGCACTCGATCCGCGCGTGGTGCAGGTGATGGCGGG
>JAYVKW010000196.1:0-3924 GCA_043768015.1 Gallionella sp. | reverse complement strand
ACAGTGGGCAAAGGAGCGACGATAGGCGCGGGTTCGACTATTACCCGCAACGCGCCGGAGGGTGAGCTTACCCTGTCGCGCGGCAAACAGGTGACCGTTGCCGGATGGAAGCGGCCGGTCAAGAAAAAATAAACCATGCTACCTATGTAGGAGCGGGTCATGCCCGCGAACAGATTGATCGCGGGCATGGCCCGCTCCTACGATTTTCTGATTTTTTCAGGATAAAGATTTTCACCGGAGTTAAATAAATGTGCGGAATCGTAGGTGCTGTGGCGCAACGCAACGTCGTGCCGATCTTGTTGGAAGGGTTGCAACGTCTGGAGTATCGCGGTTACGACTCGGCCGGTTTGGTGGTGGTGCATGACGGGCAGCTGGAGCGTGTGCGCAGCATCGGGCGAGTCGCCGACCTCACCGAGAAAAGCGCGAACACCCGAGGCCTGATCGGGATTGCCCATACCCGCTGGGCGACGCATGGTGCACCTAGTGTACGCAACGCCCACCCGCACCTCAGCAAAAATCACATCGCCGTGGTGCATAACGGCATCATCGAAAATTACGAAATATTGCGTACCCGCCTGACCGCCGCAGGCTATGAGTTCACCTCGGACACCGACACCGAAGTCATCGCCCACTTGATCCACAGTCACTACGCGCGCGGCAACTCCCTGCTGGCTGCAACGCAAGCATCGCTTGCCGAGTTAGTGGGCGCTTACGCCATCGGCGTCATGGCGGCGGACAACCCCGATCAACTCATTTGCGCGCGGCGCGGTAGTCCGCTGCTGCTGGGCGTGGGCATAGAAGAACATTTTATCGCCTCGGATGTGTCCGCGCTGTTGCCGGTGACGCGCAAAGTCGTCTATCTCGAAGAAGGCGACGTGGTCGAAGTGGGGCGGCGCAGTTATCAGATCTTCGATGCAAAGGGAAAGCGCGTGGAGCGCGCCGTGCAGATCAGCGAGTTGAGCAACGAGAGCGTGCAGTTGGGCCAGTATCGCCACTACATGCAAAAGGAAATCCACGAGCAACCGCAGGCATTGGCGGACACGCTCGAGTCGGTGTGCAACAGCCAGTCGCTGGTGCCGGGCATCTTCGGCGCGGAAGCGGCGGCGACTTTTGCCGATATCAACAGCATTTTGATCCTGGCATGCGGAACCAGTCATCACGCCGGATTGGTGGCACGTTTCTGGTTGGAGGAAATCGCGGGGATTCCGTGCAACGTGGAAATCGCCAGCGAATACCGTTATCGCACCAGTGTGCCTAACCCGAAAACCTTGGTGGTGGTTATCTCGCAATCCGGCGAGACTGCGGATACTCAGGCCGCGCTGAACCACGCCAAGACATTGGGACACAGCCACACCCTCGCAATATGCAACGTACCGGAAAGCGCGCTGGTCAGACTGTGCAAACTGCGTTTGTTGACGCGCGCCGGACCGGAAATTGGCGTGGCTTCGACCAAGGCATTCACCACGCAACTTGCCGCGCTATTCTTGTTGACACTGGTACTCGCCAAGCAGCGCGGACGATTGACCGCGCAACAAGAACAGCATCATTTGCACGAGTTGCGCCATCTGCCCAGTGCGGTGCAAAAAGTGCTTGAACTGGAACCGCTCATTGCCAAACTTGCCGAGCAGTTTGCCAACAAACATCATGCGCTATTCCTGGGGCGTGGTCTGCACTACCCCATCGCGCTGGAAGGCGCGCTCAAGCTCAAGGAAATTTCCTATATTCACGCCGAAGCTTATCCTGCCGGGGAGCTAAAGCATGGCCCGCTGGCGTTGGTGGACAAGGACATGCCGGTGATCTCGGTCGCGCCGAATGATGCGCTGCTGGAAAAACTGAAATCCAATCTGCAGGAAGTGCGTGCGCGCGGCGGTGAGCTGTATGTGTTTGCCGATGCAAATACGCATATTCGCGCAGCGGACGGCATCCACGTCATGCAGATGCCCGAACACGCGGGATATTTAAGCCCGATTTTGCATACCATCCCGTTGCAGCTGCTGGCGTATTACGTTGCACTGCAAAAAGGTACCGATGTGGACAAACCGCGCAATCTTGCCAAATCGGTCACGGTTGAGTGAACGATTTGGCGCGCGGCTTGCGGCGTAGACTAACTTGCGCAGCAAGTTAAGCCCGCAAGGGCGGTCGGAGCCACAAGCTTTTATTTCTTGCAAAGTCGGTAACGGTAGAATAAATTTTTATTGTAGGAGCGGGCCATGCCCGCGAGAGGTTATCCCGCCTATTTACAAAGAGGTTCGCGGGCATGGCCCGCTCCTACAGGTGCAACACTCATTGTCCGAAAAACAAAACCCGCCTCTCGGCGGGTTTTTTGTGGCTGAAACAAGGCGCTATTTTCAAATACCGTAAATAGCCGAATGTGCGCCGGCTGCCATGAAGAACAACATCGGGATCGACAGCATCGTATTGGTACGCGAAGCCAGGAAAGCGATGCGGCGTGCCTTGACCTTCTCTTCATCCGTAGCCGGTTTGATGCCAAGGATCTTTTTCTGGTTTGGCCAGATCAAACCCCAGACGTTAAGCAACATGATCGTGCCCAGCCAGGCGCCGATACCGATAGGCACGTGGCCGGCTTGCAGGGTGAACGCAGCGACAAAATTAGCACCGAGTAAAGAAGCGCCCGCAAGCCAGGTCGCCAAAGCCGACCAGCGGAAATAAAACAGCGCGCGCGGTGCGACATGCTTGGTGATGCCCGCTGCTGTGCTATCCGCAGCGGCGGCCTTAAGTGCCGCGACTTGAACGAAGTTGAAATAATACAGCAGGCCTATCCACATGACGCCTGCCATCAAATGCAGCCAGCGCATAATTGCCGGTACGTAATCCATTTATGGTCTCCTTAAACAATAAAGCATCCGAAACGACCGGATATTAAAAATTCTCAAATGAGCGCGTGTGCAAGGCTATACAGCGCAACGGTTAAAACAAGGCCAGAAATTACAGTGCCCCACAATGAGTCCAGCGGATTTGTCATGATTTTTTGATCCTTTAACTATGGAGAGATGTTCGGTGTTGGGTTTAATACCATACTGCGGTACTAAGGATTAACTGTATCGTATTTTGCTCGCAACGGCAATAGACAGAACGCCTCAGCGCATGTTGAATGTAATAATTTCAAATGCGACAAGACCCAATAACGTCAGGCTGATCAGGGTCAACAATGTGTTGTAGCGCTTATGCTGTTCAAGGATTTTTTGCAACATTTCGTCGTTGCGGTTGGCGGCATCGTTGGTCAGATAATGGTGCAGCAGGCGCGGTAGCTGCGGCAGCACGGTGGCGTAGTTCGGGGCTTCGGCACGCAATGATTTGAGAAAACCGCGCCAGCCCACCTGCTCGCTCATCCAGCGTTCCAGCCACGGTTTGGCGGTCTTCCACAAATCCAGCTCGGGATCGAGTTGCAAACCCAGTCCTTCGATATTGAGCAGCGTTTTTTGCAGCAATACCAATTGCGGCTGGACTTCGATGCCGAAGCGGCGCGAGGTCTGGAACAGGCGCAACAGCACGCGCCCGAACGAAACCTCGCGCAGCGGCCTGTCGAAGATCGGTTCGCACACCGCGCGTATGGCCGCTTCCAGCTCGTCCACGCGCGTATCGATGGGTGCCCAACCCGATTCTATGTGCACCTCGGCAACACGTTTGTAATCACGGCGGAAAAACGCGATGAAGTTTTGCGCGAGATAATGTTTGTCTGTGTCGGTCAGCGTGCCCATGATGCCGAAATCCAGCGCGATATATTGGCCGGCGTTTTGTCCCGTGGCAGCAACCTGGACATTGCCCGGGTGCATGTCGGCGTGGAAAAAGCCGTCACGGAATACCTGCGTATAAAAAATCTCCACCCCGTTTCTGGCCAGCTTGGGAATGTCCACCCCGGCACTGCGCAATTCGTCCAACTGACTGATCGGGATACCATACATG
>JAYVKW010000195.1:0-7745 GCA_043768015.1 Gallionella sp. | reverse complement strand
ATCGTGCTGTATATGCTTTATAACAACATGATCAGTGTCACCAATGCCTGGGTAGGTCAAGGCAAGCTGTCGCCGGGCATCGGACTGTGGGGCATACATGCGGTAATGCTGACGATAACGGTGCTGATGTTTTATCGCCGCATGGCATTATTCTCGTTACGCAGGGGGCTGGCGAAAGAGTCCCCCATTCCAAAACTTCCTCGAAGCGGGGAGCCGAGGTGAGGCCATGAACTTGCTGACGCGCTATCTCGGCCGTGAAATTTATCTGAGCATTGGGTTGGTTTTTTTCGCGCTCATCATGCTGTTCGCTTTTCTGGATCTAATTCATGAACTGAACGCGATGGGGCAAGGGCAGTATCACTTGGGCTATGTGTTGCTGTTCGTGACACTGACCATTCCCGGCCATGTCTACGAACTGTTTCCGGTGGCGGTGCTGATCGGTACGATTATTGCGCTGGTACAAATGGCGGCCAGCTCGGAGTTGACCGTTTTCCGGTCTTCCGGCGCATCGCTTTGGCAGATGGTCGGCGCGCTGTTCAAGATTGCCTTGCCACTGGTGGCGTTGAGTATTGTTTGTGGCGAATTGCTTGCGCCACCGAGTGAGCGGATGGCGCAGCAACTGCGTCTCAAGGCGCAGAACGCGCAAGTTTCGCTGAAGGAATTTCGCTCTGGCGTGTGGGTCAAGGACGAGCGCAGCTTCGTGAATGTGAAGAACGTGATGCCGGACACCAGTTTGTCGAATATCGATATTTACCAATTCGATGAAACCTATCACTTGCGGTCGATTATCAATGCCAAGCGGGCAAATTTTATCGAGGAAGGGCGTTGGCAGCTTGAAGGGGTATTGGAGACGCGCTTCAGCAAAGAGGGTACGAACATCGATGTTCAGCCGCTTCAGGAGTGGCGTTCGGCGCTGAGCCCGGGTATTTTCAGCGTGCTGCTGGTGGTTCCGGAACAGATGTCGGCGTGGAATCTCTACCAATATGCCGCACACTTGCGCGATAACCGCCAAAAAAGCGCGCGCTATGAAATCGCGATGTGGAACAAACTGGTTTATCCGTTTGCGTTACTGGTGATGATGTTGCTGGCGCTGCCGTTTGCGTCTTACCATCGGCGCGCGGGAGGGGTCGGCGCGATGATATTCATGGGCATTGTGCTTGGCTTGGTGTTTCACTTTGTCGGGCGGTTATTTGCCAGTTTGGGTGCTCTCAACGACTGGCAGCCCTTCATCAGTGCCACGGCGATGACCGGACTGTTTTTGCTGCTTGGGATGGCGATGCTGTGGTGGACTGAAAGACGCTGATTACTGCTGATTGGTTACCGGCGCAGCAGAAACCCCGCTGGCTGATTGTTGTGCTTTTCTCTTTTGCTCCTCTTTGATCATCTGCTTTACTTGCTCGCGTTTTTCTGCCGGTACTTTTTTAAAGGCGCGATACTTATCGCGGGCAGCTTGACGTTGTTCCGGAGTTAGTTTACTCCACCTCTCCAAGCGGTCATGGTAGTGTTGCTTTTGTTCTGGCGTCATTTTTGAGTAGTGCTTGGCTGTTTCTAGCAGGTGCTGCCGTTGCGGTCCGGGCAGGGTGTCCCACTGCTGGATCATAGGGGCAAGTGCTTCTCGCTGTGGTGAGGTAAGGGAGCGCCAAGACTGCGCTGCGGCGCTGGCAGGTAGACTGGTCAAGCACAGCAACAAAAATACAGCGACCACATAGTTTTGCATTTGAACCGGCACAAAACTTTTCATTCGTTAAGGCACTTCCAAGAATTAATCAACGAAAACCTCGATCGGCAGGTCGTCAGTCAGAATCGCCACATCAAGTTCGCTGATCTGCTGTTCTTGAGCGTGATGCCAAAACCCCGTTCCTGCGACGAGTATAGCGGCAAGCAGTCCGGCGGCTATCCACGGTTGAGCCGAGTGTGGCATCAGTCTACCTGTCCAGCGAGCCGAGGTGTGTGCGGAAGCTGGAGTAAGTGCGAAAACGGGTGCGTGTACTAATTGCCTTTTCAGTGCGTTCTGGCGTGCGTTGATCAATGCGGACAAAGTGGCCTCATCCAATTGCCGGGTACTTTGTGTCAGCAATTGAGCGATTTTTTTCGGATCTAATGGGTGCGGATCTAATTGGTTGGTCATGGTAGTTCTACTCCTTTTGCTTTAAGCGAGACAGCAAGTGCGTGTACAGCACGGGAACAGTGAGTTTTTACGCTGCCCTCGGTACAACCCATCGCGGCGGCGGTCTCGGTGGTGTCTAATCCTTCCCAGTAACGCAGCAGGAAGGCTTCGCGTTGACGTGGAGGCAGTTTACCCAGTGCTTGTTCGATTAGCGCAATAATTTGCCTTTGTTGCAAAGATTCCTCTGGTGCCAGAGGCGAGGCTTGATTTTCGCTGTCTTCAAGCACGTCCAGCGGGTCGAATTCTTCATCATCGTGTTTGGGTTGCAAGCCGGAAAACAGTGTTATCCAGGAGGATCGAACTTTTTGCCTGCGATAATGATCACGAATGGTGTTTTGCAGAATGCGTTGAAACAACATCGGTAGTTCCTCGGCAGGTTTGTCGCTATATTTTTCCGCCAGTTTGAGCATCGCATCTTGAACGATATCCAACGCGGTGTGAGGGTCGCGTACTGCAAAAATCGCATGTTTATATGCGCGGCGTTCAACGCCGCTGAGAAATTGGCTTAGTTCAGCGGAAGTACTCAGTTTGATCACCCTATCGTTAGTGCGTGCATAGTAGCAAATTGTTAGCCATATCGCTTGAAACGAAGTGGTAGCACATCATAAGGTTGACCAAAACGCTGCCAACCATTATCTTACGCGGTTCTATTTCATTTATATTTAAGGTGTTTGTGATGGAGTTGACTGGTGCGGAAATTGCTATCCGCTGTTTGCAGGAAGAGGGGGTTGAATACATATTCGGTTACCCCGGTGGTGCTGTTCTGCATATTTACGACGCCTTGTTCAATCAGGATAAGGTTAAACACATTCTGGTGCGCCATGAGCAAGCTGCCCTGCACGCTGCGGATGGCTATGCGCGTTCTTCGGATAATGTGGGCGTGGCATTGGTCACTTCCGGACCGGGGCTGACCAATGCGGTGACCGGGATAGCCACGGCGTATATGGACTCGATCCCGATGGTGGTGATCAGCGGTCAAGTACCGAGCTATGCGATAGGCGAAGATGCTTTTCAGGAAGTGGATTCCGTGGGCATTACGCGACCCTGCGTGAAGCACAACTTTTTGATCAAGGACGTGAAGGACATTGCGCCGACTATCAAAAAAGCATTTTATCTGGCCAAGTCAGGCCGTCCGGGGCCGGTTCTCGTGGATATTCCGAAAGATATATCCAACCAGAAAGCTGAATTTGTTTATCCGGACAGCGTCAGCATTCGTTCCTACCATCCAGCGGGGAAGGGCGACAGTTTGCAGATCAAGCGCGCCGCGCAGATGCTGCTAGAGGCCAAGCGCCCGATGATCTATAGCGGTGGCGGAGTGGTGCTGGCCGGTGCGTCGGCGCAATTGACCGATCTGGTGCGCTTGCTCGGTTTTCCGTGTACCAACACGCTGATGGGACTGGGCGCTTACCCGGCGACCGATAAACAGTTTCTCGGCATGCCCGGCATGCATGGCACTTACGAAGCGTGCATGGCGATGCAGCATTGCGATGTGTTGATCGCGGTCGGTGCGCGTTTTGATGATCGGGTAGTGGGTAATGTCGAACACTTTGCGCAAGTACCGCGCAAAATTATCCATATCGATATCGATCCTTCCTCGATAGCCAAGCGAGTCAAGGTGGATGTGCCGGTAGTCGGCGAACTGAAGCTGGTGCTGGAGCAATTATTGAGTGAATTGCGCAGCAGCAAGCAAAAGCCGGACGCAGCGGATTTGGCTATCTGGTGGAAACAGGTGAATGAATGGCGCGTCAAAGGCGGCGGCTTGCGCTATAACAATTCCAGCGAAATCATCAAGCCGCAATATGTGATTGAGAAACTCTACGAAATTACCGGCGGAGATGCCTTTGTCACCTCGGATGTAGGCCAACATCAAATGTGGGCGGCGCAATATTACAAATTCAACAAACCGCGTCGCTGGATCAACTCCGGCGGTCTGGGCACGATGGGCTTTGGTTTGCCCGCCGCGATGGGCGTGCAGCTGATCAATCCCGGTGCAACCGTGGCCTGTGTCACCGGCGAGGGCAGCATACAGATGAACATTCAGGAGCTTTCCACCTGCAAGCAGTTTCACCTGCCGATCAAGGTAGTGTCGCTTAACAACCGTTATCTGGGCATGGTGCGGCAATGGCAACAGTTTTTCCACGGCAACCGCTATGCCGAATCGTACATGGATGCGTTGCCGGACTTCGTGAAATTGGCTGAGGCTTATGGGCATATTGGAATGCGCATTGATAAACCGTCCGATGTAGAGCCGGCATTGAAAGAAGCTTTTGCGCGCAAGAATGATTTGGTGTTTATGGATTTTCAGACCGACCCATTGGAAAATGTATTCCCTATGGTGCCAGGTGGTAAGGGATTATCGGAAGTGATGCTGGATCCGAACGCGCCTCATCCTCAAGTGGAGGATTTGTAATGCGACATATCATTTCACTGTTGATGGAAAATGAGGCGGGTGCTTTGTCGCGTGTTGCGGGGTTATTCTCGGCACGCGGCTATAATATTGAGTCATTAACAGTAGCGCCCACGGAAGATCCGACGCTATCGCGCATGACTATCGTCACCAGCGGCTCAGATGCGGTTATCGAGCAAATCAATAAACAACTTAACAAGTTGATCGACGTCGCGGCGGTGATGGATCTGAGCGAAGGCGAACATTTGGAGCGCGAGTTGATGTTGGTCAAGGTGCGTTCGGAAGGCGCGGCGCGCGAGGAGCTGAAGCGAATGACGAATGTTTTGCACGCGCGCGTCATAGATGAATCGGAGTCAACTTGCACCCTTGAATTGACCGATACCTGCGCCAAACTGGACGGTTTTTTGCAAGTAATTGGGCGTGACCGGATTCTGGAAACGGTGCGCACGGGCGCTTTGGGTATCGGGCGCGGCAACAGGGTTTTGAAGTTATGAATTGCAGCTAGCAGCTATTTTTTTATTTTTTAAGAGGGCAACATGAAAGTTTATTACGACAAAGACGCAGACCTTTCCTTGATCAAGGGCAGGCAGGTAACCATCATCGGCTACGGTTCACAAGGCCATGCCCATGCCCAGAATTTGAAAGAATCCGGTGTCAAAGTGACGGTCGGTCTGCGCAAGGACGGTGCTTCGTGGAAAAAAGCGGTAAGTGCAGGACATCAGGTTTTGGAAATCGCTGATGCGGTGAAAAACGCAGATGTGGTGATGATTTTGCTGCCCGATGAGCAGCAACTGGATGTCTACAATAAGTCGGTTGCGCCGAATATAAAGAAAGGTGCGGCACTGGCCTTCGCCCACGGTTTTAACATCCATTACAACCAGATTGTGCCTGGCGATGAAATAGACGTCATCATGATCGCGCCGAAAGGCCCGGGCCATACCGTGCGTTCTGAGTACGTCAAGGGCGGTGGTGTTCCCAGTTTGATCGCGGTATACCAAGACAAGTCCGGCAAGGGCAAGGACATCGCTTTGTCTTATGCAGCTGCCATCGGTGGCACCAAAGGTGGCGTGATCGAAACCAATTTCCGCGAAGAAACCGAGACTGATCTGTTCGGTGAACAAGCGGTATTGTGCGGTGGAGCGGTGGAGTTGGTCAAAGCTGGTTTTGAAACATTGACCGAAGCGGGATATGCGCCAGAAATGGCCTATTTCGAATGTTTGCACGAGTTGAAACTGATCGTCGATCTGATGTATGAAGGCGGTATCGCCAACATGAATTACTCGATTTCCAACAACGCGGAATACGGCGAATATGTGACGGGCCAACGCGTGATTGGCAATGAGGCGCGTGCCGCGATGAAGGAATGTCTGAAAAATATTCAGAACGGCTCCTATGCCAAGCAATTCATACTGGAAGGCCGTACCAACTACCCGGAAATGACCGCGCGCCGTCGTTTGAATGCAGAACATCCGATTGAAACAGTCGGCGCCCAACTGCGCGCCATGATGCCATGGATCAGCAAGAACAAGCTGGTCGATCAGTCGAAGAACTAGCCGTAAGTTGGAAGACGCAAGTTGTTAGTTAAGGCCAAGGCCGACTCGCAACTCACATTTTCGATAACAACTTACGTCCCCAACTACCAACTTACGTCTTACGACTATCAACTGCATTTTATGAACTATCCTCACCCTATCATCGCCCGCGAGGGCTGGCCGTTCCTGGCTATCTCGATCATTTTAGCGATTGCCGCCACCGTCTGGTGTGCGGCATGGTCTATCCCGGTCTGGATCGTTACACTTTTCATATTGCAATTCTTCCGCGACCCGCCGCGAAAGATTCCGCAGGATGTCGGCGCGGTGTTATCGCCCGCCGACGGACGCATCGTGGCGGTGGAACGTGTCAATGATCCCTATGTGCAGCGTGAGGCGATCAAGGTCAGCGTGTTCATGAATGTGTTCAACGTGCATTCCAACCGCAGCCCGGTGGACGGTACGGTGCAGCAGATATGGTATTTTCCGGGCAAATTCGTCAACGCCGATTTGGACAAAGCCTCTACCGAGAACGAGCGCAACGCGGTGTGGCTGAAAACCGGCAACGGAGCTGATATTACTTCAGTGCAGGTGGCCGGGCTGATCGCGCGGCGTATCCTGTGCTATATCAAAGTGGGAGACGTGCTGTCACGCGGGCAACGCTATGGGTTTATTCGCTTTGGTTCGCGCGTGGATGTGTACCTCCCGCTGAATGCCAGTGTGAAAGTTAGTATCGGCGACAAGGTCTCGGCGACCACAACCATTTTGGCAGTGTTGGCGTAAAACGGTTACTCTAGCTGCATGGACGAATTTAATACTCGAAAACCGATGAATCTGCGCAAGCGCGGCATCTACCTGTTGCCCAACTTGTTTACCACCGGTGCGCTATTCGCCGGCTTCTACGCTATCGTGCAGGCGATGAACGGCAGGTTTGAATTTGCGGCGGTCGCAATATTTATCGCCATGGTGCTGGATGGGCTAGATGGACGCGTGGCTCGTTTGACCCATACGCAAAGCGAATTCGGTGCGGAGTACGACAGCCTGTCCGACATGGTTTCGTTCGGCGTCGCGCCTTCTTTGGTGGTTTACGAATGGGCATTAAAAGGGTTGGGGAAATGGGGCTGGTTTGCCGCCTTCATTTATTGTGCGGCGACTGCGTTGCGTCTGGCGCGTTTCAACACCAATATCGACGTGGTGGACAAACGTTATTTCCAAGGGTTGCCCAGTCCGGCGGCGGCGGCACTCATCGCCGGATTTGTCTGGGTGATGCATGACTATGAAATTAGCGGCGAATCAGTGCATTGGTATGCAGCCGCGCTGGCAGTGTTTGCCGGATTGAGCATGGTCAGCAATCTGCCGTTCTACAGCTTCAAAGACTTCAACATGCGCAAAAGTGTCCCCTTTGTGGCGATCTTTCTGGCCGCATTGTTTTTCATCTTTATTTCCAGCTATCCGCCCGGCGTGTTGTTCGGGTTGTTCTTGTGCTATGCCTTGTCCGGCTATGTGTTGTGGGTCTGGCGGCGGCAAAATAAACAGTAACCTGTGAATAAGGCCAGAAATACATGATTGCACAAACCACACACCGCATCCTGATAGGGGGGCTGATCCTGTCGCTACTACTCGCTCAGGGTTTGCGTGTGTG
>JAYVKW010000194.1:0-12701 GCA_043768015.1 Gallionella sp. | reverse complement strand
GCATGCTAGAAGAATTCAAGCAATTTGCCATCAAAGGAAATGTAGTTGATATGGCTGTCGGGGTAGTGATCGGTGCTGCTTTTGGTAAAATCGTCTCTTCATTAGTAACGGATGTCATCATGCCTCCTGTCGGCGCGTTGATAGGCGGGGTGGATTTCTCAAAATTAGCAGCTACCCTGATAGCAGCCAACGCAACCGCGCCGGCCGTTGTGATCAGCTACGGTAAGTTTATCCAAACGGTAGTGGACTTCACGATCATTGCCGCAGTTATTTTCATGGTCATCAAAGGTATCAACACAATGAAAAAGAAAGAGGCAACCGCCGTTAAGGCAGCTCCTCCCGCGCCGCCAGCGCAAGAAATTCTGCTGGCTGAAATTCGCGATTTGTTGAAAAAATAATTCAGCCGGTAGGCGGACTTCATGGCGTGATGTAAACTGCTTACTTGGGTGCTCGTCAATCAGCAGCATAGTCCAAACTAACCCTTACTCTGAAGGAGAATAAAATGAAGCGCCCATCATACCCACTACTCGCATATGCACTTCCTGTTCTGATAAGCTTGGCATCTATCGTCGTGATGACAGGCTGTTCACAAAAACCATCAGATGAAGAGCGCGCAGCGCAAACCAAGGTAATCACTGAAAAGGCCGTTGAAGAAGCGAAAAAGCAAATACTTGCTGATCAAGCTGCCGAGAAAGAAAAGAAAGATGCCGCCGTCGCTGCGCAAGCTGCAGAAAAGGCCAAGCAAGAGGAAGCGGTTGCCACTGCGAAAAAAGAGCTCATTGCCGAACAGCGAGCTACTGCACGAGCCAATACAAACAAACCTTCTTCACGCCCGACATCAACCGGCAAAAGCGTTTGTGCAAATTGTGGTGTAGTCGTGTCTATCAATCAGGTTGAAACCGAAGGCAAAGGATCCGGTTTGGGTGTGGTTACTGGCGGGGTTGTTGGCGGTTTGCTGGGCAACCAGGTCGGGCAAGGCACTGGGCGCGATTTGGCAACGATTGCAGGCGTGGTTGGCGGCGCACTTGTCGGCAACAAGATCGAGAAAAATGCAAAAAAGACCACAGGCTACGATATCACAGTAAAAATGGATAGCGGTGAAGACCGTGTCGTCCATCAAGCCACTGCTCCCAATGTAGTTAAAGGCGACAAGATTAAAATCGAGAACGACGAAATCGTTAAAAGGTAATTGCGGCAATTAGGTGGCGTTAAATGGGGTCAGCTCAGCCTGACCCCATTCTCTATGTTTTCTTGGCAAGCTCTCTACTACCGCAGCTGGCTTGCCTGACACGATGAGCAGCCCTGCTGATCGATGCTCGCCTCTGCCGGAAAAGCACCAGCTTGCGTTATAATCCGCGCCTTGCCGCATCAATAACCGATTATGAGTAATGAAACAATACAAGCCGTGCGCGGCATGAACGATATCCTGCCGGACGAGGCGGGGTTGTGGTTATGGTTCGAGGAAGTGGTGCGCGACTGGCTGCACAGCTATGGCTATCGCAACATTCGTATGCCTTTGTTAGAGCCGACCGCCTTGTTCAAGCGCGCCATCGGCGAAGTAACCGACATCGTCGAAAAAGAAATGTACAGCTTTGCTGATGCGCTGAATGGCGACCAGCTGACGCTGCGCCCGGAGGGAACTGCCTCCTGCGTGCGTGCTGTGCTGCAACACAATTTGCTGTATAACGCGCCGCAGCGCTTGTATTACAGCGGGCAGATGTTCCGCCATGAGCGTCCGCAAAAAGGGCGCTACCGCCAGTTTCATCAATTCGGCGTTGAAGCGCTGGGCTTTGCCGGACCGGATATCGACGCGGAACATATTTTGATGTGCGCGCGGCTGTGGAAAAAATTGGGCTTGCGCGATGTGTCATTGCAACTGAACACATTAGGTGATGCGGCTGCGCGGCAGGCGCATCGCGCCAAGTTGATCACTTATTTCGAGCGGCATAAAGAGCTGCTGGATGCCGAGGCCACCCGCCGTTTGCACAGCAATCCACTACGCATACTGGACAGCAAAAATCCGGCGATGCAGGATTTGATCGCTGCTGCGCCCAAGTTGATGGATGAGTTGGAGGACGAGGCGCTCAAGCATTTTGACGAGGTGCAAGCGATGCTCAAACGCCATGATGTGCCGTTCGAGATCAATCCGCGTCTGGTGCGCGGGCTGGATTACTACAACCGCACCGTATTCGAATGGGTGACTACGCGCCTCGGCGCGCAAGGAACCATCTGCGCGGGTGGCCGCTATGACGGGCTGGTCGAGCAGATCGGCGGAAAACCCGCCCCCGCAACCGGTTTTGCGATGGGCGTGGAGCGTCTGCTGGCATTACTGCAGGATGATGGCATGGCATTGCCCAAGCACGAGGTGGATGTGTATGTGGTGCATCAGGGCGAGTTGGCCGCCCAGCTGGCCAGCCGCATGGCGGAACAATTGCGCGACAGCAATTTGCGGGTGTTGTTACATTGCGGTGGCGGCAGCTTCAAGGCGCAGATGAAAAAGGCCGACGCCAGCGGTGCGAGCGTTGCGCTGGTCATCGGTGATGACGAAGCGCAAGCGAATGAGATCAGTGTAAAGCCGATGCGGGGTGGCGAACAGGAGCGGGTGAGCGTGCAGAATCTCACCGCGACAGTCAATAAGTTTATCAAGTAGGAGCAGACAACATGGCAGCATTAGATTTGCAGGAACAGGAACAATTCGAAGCCCTCAAGGCGTGGTGGAAGGACAACCGCAACCAGCTACTCGGCGCGTTGCTGATCGTGGTCGTCACGATGGGCGGCTGGCGCGGCTGGCAGTATTACCAGCACAAACAGGCTGATGAAGCTGCGACTTTGTTTCACCAATTCATCGGGCAACTTGCCAGCCAGGATGCCAAGCGCGTCAACGATGCCGCCGCAGCGGTGACGGATAAATTCGCTTCCACGGCCTATGCTGCGCGTGCCGCGTTGCTGGCGGCGCAAGTTAATGAACAGGGGCAAGTGAATGGCCAGGGGCAAGTGAATGGAAAAGATCTGGCGCGTGCCAAGACACAATTGCAATGGGTCATCGATCATGCCGGCGAAGCCACTCTGAAAGACGTGGCGCGGTTGCGCTTGGTGGCGATACTTTTAGACGAGAAAAATTATGCGGATGCGCTGCAGCTACTGGAAGCCAAACATCCCGACTCGTTTGATGGCTTGTATGCTGATCTGAGGGGTGATGTGTTGAGCGCGCAGGGCAAGATCGATGAAGCCAGGAGTTTGTACAAACTGGCTTACGAAAAAATCGATGCCCAAAGCATGTATCGCAATTTGATCCAGGTGAAGCTCGATGCTTTGGGCGTGGCTAAATGAAGTTAGTGCATTTGCCCCATCGACTTTGCTCGGGACAAGGGTTGTTGCTGGCATTGCTGGTGTTGGGCGGCTGCGCTTCCACGGATGAATCCATACCGGACTGGGCCGGGGTGAAGGGCGATGCGGAACCTGCCAAGCTGGTCGAGTTCAAAGAGACCGCCAAGTTTGAAGTGCGTTGGCGCAGCAATGCCGGCGATCCCGGTAAGGATTTATTGCAAGCTGCGCTGACCAAGGACGCAATTTATAGCGCTACTGGCAAGGGCAGTTTGATGCGTCTGGATCGTGCCACCGGCAAACAGGTGTGGCGCATCCAGACCGGCATTATCGTTAGCGGCGGAGTGGCCGGCGGCGAGGGCTTGGTGCTCATCGGTGGCGACAAGGGTGAGGTGCTGGCTTACGACGAAGATGGCAAGCTGAGATGGAGGAGTCTGGTATCCAGCGAAGTGTTGAGCGTGTCGCAAGTTGCGGACGGCAAGGTCATGGTGCGCAGCGGTGATGGGCGCATCGCCGGATTGAATGCGGCAGACGGCAAGCGCGTGTGGCTGTATGAACGCAGCACACCGGCGCTGGTGGTGCGCAGCCATGCCGGATTTGCCATCCAGCGCGGCGTGGCCTATGCCGGATTTGCCGGCGGAAAGTTAGCCGCGATCAGCATCAAGGATGGTGAAGTGCTGTGGGAAGCCACGGTGTCGCAACCGCGCGGCAATACCGAGCTGGAGCGCATCAGCGACATCACCAGCGACCCGGTCGTGGATGACGAACAAGTCTGTGCCATTGCTTTCCAGGGGCGTATCGCGTGTTTTGACACGGCGCAAGGCAGCCCGCTATGGAACCGCGATATCTCCAGCGACAAGGGCATGGTGGTGTTGCGCAAATATCTCTACCTCAGCGATGCGGGTGGATCCGTGATTGCGTTGGATAAGACTACCGGCAGCACCACATGGAAGAACGGGCAGTTGTTGTTGCGCGGCGTCACCGCACCCTATGCCTTGGGAAATTTTGTGGTGGTTGGCGACTTCGAAGGTTATCTGCATGGCTTGAACCGCGAAGACGGAAATTTTGCCGCACGCATTAAACTGGAAGGGGGCGCGATTGTGGCGGCACCACTCGAGATGGATGGCGGGCTGCTGGTGCAAACGCGCGGCGGAGATTTATATTCTTTACTGATTCATTAAACGGAGCTAAGGGCTAGGAATATTACGTTAACCCTAGCCCTCCAGCCCCTCTCTGAAGGTTTTTGAAATGTTGCCCACACTAGTATTAGTTGGTCGTCCGAACGTGGGCAAGTCCACCTTGTTCAATCGGCTCACGCGCAGCCGCGACGCACTGGTCGCCGATCTGCCGGGGCTGACACGCGACCGTCATTACGGACGCGGCAGGGTAGGGGATAGACCCTATCTGGTGGTGGATACCGGCGGGCTGGAGCCGGTCGCCAAAGACGGCATTCTGTTCGAGATGGCCAAGCAAAGCCGTCAGGCCGTGGACGAGGCCGATGTGGTGATGTTCCTGGTTGATGGCCGTGCCGGTTGCACGCCGCAAGACGCGATCATCGCCGAACAATTGCGCAAGACCGGCAAGCCGATCTTGTTGCTGGTCAACAAAGCAGAAGGCATGGCGCGTGCCAAAGTGACCGCCGAATTTTTCGAGCTGGGCTTGGGCGAGCCGCTGCCGATCTCTTCGGCGCATGGCGACAATGTCACCGAAGTGGTCGAGATCGCGCTGGAGAATTTTCCGCCAGAGGTAGAAGAAGAAACCAACGTTGAGCATCCGCCCAAGATCGCTATCGTCGGACGACCCAATGTCGGCAAGTCCACTCTAGTGAACGCCATCCTCGGCGAGCAGCGCGTGATTGCTTTCGATCAGCCGGGCACCACACGCGATTCCATCTACATCGACTTCGAGCGCGACGGCAAAAAATACATCATCATTGACACGGCTGGTGTACGTCGTCGCGGCAAAGTGGAAGAAGCGGTGGAGAAGTTTTCCGTGATCAAAACTATGCAGGCCATTGAAGACGCCAACGTGGTGGTGCTGGTGGTGGATGGCCGCGATCAGATTACCGAGCAGGACGCGCACGTCGCCGATTATGTGCTGCAAGCGGGGCGCGCCCTGGTGCTGGCGGTCAACAAATGGGACGGGCTGGACGAACATCACAGGGATCAGGTCAAGCGCGACATCGAGCGCAAGCTGCATTTCCTGAGTTTCGCCAAGCTGCATTTCATTTCCGCGTTGCACGGCAACGGTGTGCCGAATGTGTTGAAGTCGGTGGACGAGGCGTACGCCGCAGCGATGGCGAAACTGTCCACGCCGAAACTCACCCGCGCCCTGATAGGCGCGCTGGAAAAGCAACAGCCGCCAAAAGGGGGGCGCTTCATACCCAAGATGCGCTATGCCCACCAGGGCGGCAGCAACCCGCCGCTGATCGTGATCCACGGCAGCGGCCTGGATGACGTGCCGGCCAGCTACGCGCGTTATCTGGAACGCACCTTTTGTGAAATCTTCAAGCTGAAAGGCACGCCGCTGAAGATCCAGTTCAACTCCAGCAAGAACCCGTTCGAGGGGTCCAAGCCCAAGCCGCTCACCGAGGGCGAACAACGCAGGGCTCATCGTGCGCGCATCCGCGGGCGCAAGCTGTACGGTAAGTTCTAGCGAGCCACGCCACCAATTAACGTTTGACTTATGCCGTGAGTTTTGCCAAGCTATACATTATGAATCTCCCATTCAGACAATTTATTGCTGTGCTGCTAGCCATTTGGTTGCCGCTGTTCAGCGGCAATGCGCTGGCTGCTTCGATTGCGATGCAGTTTATGGGCGCTGGCTGCCATGTTGCGCAGCCAGGCATCACACAGTCGGGCGCACAGCACTCGCATCACGGTTCCAGCATGGATCAGCACATGCAGTTTGCCGATCAGTCTGCCGGGCATCAAGAACAACAGAATCAGCAGTATGATCAACCGAATCTTTCCCACAAGAATTGCGGTGCTTGCCAACTTGCCTGCTGCGGATACTTGGTTACCGTCACTATCGAAGTAGCGGAAACTCGTCCGCTAGCCCTGTCGTTCACACCTTCTTCGACGCAGTTTCAATCTGTCGTAACAACCCCGCTCGATCCTCCACCGCTCGCTCGCGCCTAACGCGGGACGAGTCCGTCTGTTATTTCCGTTGGTTTGAATTCATAGCGTCATTTTGATTTCATCATCTGGTTGATTTCATAATCTGGTCTCATCCCGCATCGTGCGGCGGTCGCTAGCGACTGTCCGATTTTCTTGTAATGCATAGAGAATGCGGAATATGAAACTATTTTTTTACACCATGTTGTATGCGCTCTGGCTTACTCCGGCCAGCGCCGCAGATGAGCCCTCGCTGGGCGGCAATCTCACCGGGCTGCTCGACTACGCAAGGGTACACAATCCCGAACTCGCGGCATCGCGCTACGAGGCAGATGCCGCGCGGCAGCGAGTGCAGCCTGCATCGGCATTGCCCGATCCGGTGTTGCGCACCGAGTTGATGGACTTTACCAATCAGGGTACAAACAAAGGCGCCAGCCTGTTGCCGTCGCAAGTGGGCGGCACACGTTATACGCTGATACAAAGCATTCCGTGGTTCGGCAAGCGCGACTTGCAGCGCGAGGTAGCCGAGGCGCAAGTCGCGCAAACCGATGGCCAAATTACCGCAAGCTGGGCGGATCTGTCGAACAAGATCAAGTCGGTCTATGCGCAGTATTACTACTTGTCCGGCAGCGAGAGACTGACTCGCGAAACTCTGGATCTGATGACCGGCCTGGAACAAATCGCGCAGACGCGCTATGCCAACGGGCTGGGCGCGCAGCAGGAAGTCATACGCGCGCAAGTCGAGCAGACCGGTTTGCGCAGCGAGTTGCTCGATCTGGAAAACGAACAGCATCACTCGCAAGCCCGGCTGAATAGTTTGTTGTCGCGTCCCGCGATGGCGGCACTGGCGCAACCGGTTTCTTTGCGCCGCTTGCCTGCGGCCGCACAGCTCGATTACGCCGTGCTGGAAGAAAAGTTGCGCGCGCGCAATCCGCAGTTGCTGATCGCCGCTGCACGCATCGTGTCAGCCGAAAAAGCCCGCGATCTTGCCTACACCAACCGTTATCCCGGATTCACACTGGGGGTCGCGCCGACTCAAAGCGGCAGCTCAATCAAGACCTGGGACCTGATGGTCGAGTTCAGCATCCCGCTGCAACAGGGATCGCGCCGCTCGCAGGAACGCGAGGCCGAGTCCATGCTGGCGGCTTCCGGCGCACGCAAGGAAGCGCTGCTCAACCAGATGCTGGCCGATTTGTCGGAAAGCATCTCCGGCCTGGAAACCGCGCGGCGCACCGAATCATTGACTGGAACCCAGTTGCTGCCACAAGCCGAGCTGACCTACCAATCCGCCTTGGCCGGTTATGAAACCGGCAAGGTGGATTTCGCTACCTTGCTGGACGCGCAGCGGCAAATTCTGAAAGCCAGACAGCAGCAACTGAAAGCACAGTTTGAAGCGCAGTTGCGCTTGGCAGAAATCGAACGTTTGTTGGGAGAAGAATTATGAAACCTGTTAGTGGAATAAATATTGGCAGCACGCTAATTATTGGTGCAGTCGCCATGCTGGGCGTGGGCACGGCCGGATATTGGCTGGGCACGCGAACATCACCGGCACCAACTTCGGCAACTTCTGCGATAACTGCCAAGACGGAACCGGGGATACTGTATTACCGTAATCCGATGGGATTGCCGGACACATCACCGGTGCCGAAGAAGGATGCGATGGGTATGGATTATGTTCCGGTGTTCGAAGGCGATGTCAATGTTGGTGGCAGCAATCAAATCAGTATCAGCATCGAAAAGGTGCAGAAGCTGGGCGTGAAAAGCGCAGCGGCAACGCTGCGCAAGTTGGACAAAACCATACGCGCGGTGGGTCAGATCGAAATCAATGAGCGGCACACTTACACCATCGCACCGAAATTCGAAGGCTGGGTCGAGCATCTTTACGTCAATACCAGCGGGCAACCGGTCAGAAAGGGACAACGGTTGTTCGATGTGTACAGTCCGGAATTGATTTCCACGCTGCGCGAATATGCGCTTGCCACGCAGGGTGCACTGTCGCTGAATGATGCCGGGAGCGACGCCAGGAACGGCATGAAGCAACTCGCCGCCGCCAGCCATGAGCGTCTGAGAAATTGGGATATTGCGGAAGATCAGATCAGGCAATTGGCGAATGGGGAAGCGAAGCGCAGCCTGACGTTCTATGCGCCAGTCTCCGGCATCGTACTTGAAAAGAAAGCGCTGCAGGGCATGCGCTTCATGCCCGGCGAGACGTTGTATCAGATCGCCGACCTGTCTTCGGTTTGGGTGGTGGCCGATGTCTTTGAACAGGATATTGCCCAGGTAAAGACCGGCGCCAAGGCCAAGGTGAAAATCAATGCCTACCCGGACCAGCAGTTCGACGCTGTCATCACTTACGTTTACCCGACCTTGAATCCGGCCACCCGTACCGTTTCGGTGCGTCTGGAAATGGCTAATCCGCAAGGCTTGCTCAAGCCCGCCATGTTTGCGCAGGTGGAAATGCCAGTAACAGGTAAAGGCAAAGTGCTGACCGTGCCGACTTCTGCGGTGATAGACAGCGGCACGCGCCAGATCGTGCTGGTGCAACTGGCGGAAGGGCGCTTCGAGCCTCGTGAAGTCAAGTTGGGCAGCCGCAGCGACGATTATGTGGAAGTGCTGAGCGGCGTTGCCTCAGGAGAGCAAGTGGTGGTGGCAGCCAACTTCCTGATTGACGCCGAGAGCAACCTCAAGGCGGCGCTCGGCGGAATGAGCCATGCTGGCGGCAGCACCACGCAAGAAAAAGCGCAAGGCAACTCTCCGTCAGCCGCAGAACATGCGGAGCATGGACAGGGTGCGCCAGAACAGCCCAAACCAGCCGCGGTGGGGCATCAGGGGCTAGGCATCCTGAATGCGATCAATGCAGATGGCACCGTCAGCATCACCCATGAGCCGATCAAATCGCTGGGCTGGCCGGGGATGACCATGGATTTTGTGCTGGCCAATTCATCGCTGGCAACAGCTATTCAACCCGGCGCCGCGATTACCTTTGAACTCGTTGAACGCAAGCCGGGCGAATGGGTGATTACCAAGTTGCAAGCAAAGCCGGTGGCGTCTTCGCGCAACCCACACTCGGGACACTGACATGTTAAATACCATCATCGACTGGTCGGCGCGCAATCGTTTTCTGGTGATCCTCGCCACGCTGTTCATCACGCTGGCGGGCATTTACGCGGTGGTCAAAACGCCGCTGGATGCGCTGCCGGATTTATCGGATGTGCAGGTGATCGTCTTTACCGAGTATCCCGGCCAGGCGCCGCAAGTGGTGGAAGATCAGGTCACCTACCCGCTGACCACTTCCATGATCTCGGTGCCGAAATCCAAGGTGGTGCGCGGCTTCTCGGTGTTCGGCGCGTCCTTCGTGTATGTCATTTTCGAGGATGGCACCGATCTCTACTGGGCGCGCTCCCGGGTGCTGGAGTACCTCAACTTCGCTGCCGGCAAACTGCCCAAGGGTGTGACACCGCAGATCGGCCCGGATGCGACCGGCGTCGGCTGGGTGTATCAGTATGCGGTGATCGGCGTGAACAAAACGCTGGCCGAATTGCGCACCATTCAGGACTGGTATCTGCGTTATCAGCTCACCAAGGCACACGGGGTAGCGGAAGTGGCTTCCGTCGGCGGCTTCGTGCAGCAATATCAGGTGACGGTGGATCCGGTGAAGCTTCGCGCTTATGGCATTCCGCTCAATAAAGTGACGCAAGTGATACGCGATTCCAACCGAGATGTCGGCGGGCGCGTGGTGGAGATGGCCGAGACCGAGTACATGGTGCGCGGCAGGGGCTACCTGCGCAACAAAAGCGACATCGAGAATCTGGTGGTGAAAGCAGAGCGCGGCACGCCGGTGCTGATACGCGACATCGCGCGCGTCGAGCTCGGCCCGGATGAGCGGCGCGGTCTCACCGAATTGAACGGTGAAGGCGAGGTGGTGTCCGGCATCGCCATGGCGCGCTTTGGCGAGAACGCGCTGGATGTGATCCGCAACATCAAGACCAAGATCGCCGAGATCGCTCCCGGTTTGCCGGAAGGTGTGACGATACAGTCGGTGTACGACCGTTCCGACCTGATCAACCGCGCCATCAAGAACCTGAAGGGAACACTGCTGGAGGAAAGCGCCATCGTCGCACTGGTGTGCATCGTGTTCCTGATGCATGTGCGCAGCGCGCTGGTGGCGATCGTGATGCTGCCTATCGGCGTACTGATCGCCTTCATCGCGATGCGGCTGCTCGGCATGAATTCCAACATCATGAGCTTGGGTGGGATTGCGATCGCGATCGGCGCGATGGTGGACGCGGCCATCGTGATGATCGAGAACGCGCACAAACATCTGGAGCGGCTGAAGGAGGGAGAGTCGCGTTTTGATGCAATGCTGGCAGCTTGCAAGGAGGTCGGCCCCGCGCTGTTTTTCTCGCTGCTGATCATCACCGTTTCCTTTCTGCCGGTGTTCACACTGGAGGCGCAGGAGGGTCGGCTGTTTTCGCCGCTTGCTTTCACCAAGACCTTCTCCATGGCCGGTGCGGCGTTGTTGTCCGTCACGCTGGTGCCGGTGTTGATGGGATTGTTCATACGCGGCAAGCTGATGCCGGAACACAAAAATCCGCTGAACCGCTCCTTGATTTGGGCTTATCGCCCGATCATCGCAGCGGTGATGCGGCGCAAGAAAACCACCCTCGCGGCAGCCCTGGCACTGCTGGTGTTGACACTCTATCCGGCGACACGCCTGGGCAGTGAATTCATGCCGACCCTGAACGAGGGCACGCTGCTCTACATGCCCGCTTCGCTGCCCGGCATGTCCATCACCAAAGCGGCGGAACTGCTGCAGACACAGGACAAGATCATCAAGAGCTTTCCCGAAGTCGCGTCCGTGTTTGGCAAGGCGGGACGCGCGCAGACCGCTACCGATCCGGCTCCGACGGAGATGTTCGAGACCGTGATCAACCTCAAGCCCGAGGCTGAGTGGAGGCCCGGCATGAACATCGACAAGCTGATCGCAGAAATGGACAAGGCGTTGCAATTTCCGGGTGTCGCCAACTCGTGGACCATGCCGATCAAGGCGCGCCTCGACATGCTCGCCACCGGCATCCGCACGCCGATTGGTATCAAGGTGTTTGGCAAGGATCTGGAGGGGATAGAACGTGTGGCCAAGGAGATTGAAGCCGTGGTCAGGAATGTTCCGGGCACCACCAGTGCCTTTGCCGAGCGCATCACCGGCGGCTACTACCTCGACATCGTGCCGGATCGGGACGCGCTTGCGCGCTACGGAATGGCAGTGGGCGACTTGCAGGATGTCATCGCCACCGCACTGGGCGGCGAGATGGTGACGACGACGGTGGAAGGCCGCGAGCGCTTCGGCGTCATCGTCCGCTATCCGCGTGAGTTGCGCAGCAGTCCCGAGCAGATCGCGCGTGAAGTGCTGGTGACCAGTATGGACGGGGCGATGATCCCGCTCGGCCAACTTGCCAAGGTGGAAGTGGTCAAGGGCGCGCCCGCGATCCGCACCGAGAACGCGTTGCTTTCCGCCTATATTTTTGTGGACATCCGCGACCGCGACATCGGCTCGTATGTGGCGGATGCCCGCAAGGCGGTATCAGAAGAAGTGAAATTCCCGCCCGGCTATTACGCCACATGGAGCGGGCAGTTTGAATATATGGAACGTGCTGCCGCCAAGATGAAGATCGTCATTCCGATCACCTTGCTGATTATTTTTCTGTTGCTTTACCTCAACTTCAGGCGCGTCACCGAATCGCTGATTGTGATGCTGTCCGTGCCGTTCGCGCTGGTCGGTGGGGTGTGGCTGCTATGGCTGCTTAATTACAATTTAAGCGTCGCAGTAGCGGTTGGATTTATCGCGTTGGCTGGAGTTGCAGCAGAAACTGGCGTGGTGATGCTGATCTATCTTGAACATGCCTGGCAGGAAATCCAGCTGCGCCGCGCTGCCGCAGCGCACCAGCTTACGGCAGATGACTTACACGCCGCCATCATGCAAGGTGCAGTCGAGCGAGTGAGACCGAAGATGATGACGGTAGTAGCTATCATGGCCGGACTGTTGCCCATCATGTGGGGCAGCGGAACCGGCTCCGAAGTGATGAGCCGCATCGCTGCGCCTATGATAGGCGGGATGATTTCTTCGACGGTGCTAACATTGGTGGTGATCCCGGTGCTGTATGCGCTGGCGAAAGGACGGGAGATTAAACTGTTTAATAGGAAGCAAAAACGATGATTAGATTATTCCAAACTGGCATCCTGCATTTATGCTTTTTCGAATGG
>JAYVKW010000193.1:0-5081 GCA_043768015.1 Gallionella sp. | reverse complement strand
GGTGACCGATGCGGCAATCGAATGCAAGTTGAAGCTGCTTAGTGAATTTGACGGACATCCCAGCTTCAGGGACTTGCTCGCCGAAGGTTACCAGATCATTACGTTCTGATTCGGCACCAGGGAGTCATTGGTTTGGCTCCATTTTTGTTTGGACCGCAATTTCTTATGTAAGGAATCGTGTCTTCATACGACTAATCAGTGAAGGAAAAATTCTTCATTTAAATTAACTAACCTTAAGGAGCTTAATTATGAATAACAATCACATTCTTTCCGCAGCAATAGGTAGTTTACTCGTGCTGGCCTTGACGAGCGGCAATGCCGGCGCCGCAGAAAAAAAGATGGAAATGGAAAAATGCTTTGGCATCGCCAAGGCGGGCATGAATGATTGCTCCAGCAACAAGAGCGCCCATTCCTGTGCGGGGCAGGCCACCCAAAACAATGACCCGATGGATTTCGTTGCCGTGCCCAAAGGCACTTGCGACAAGATCGCTGGGGGCACTCTGAAAGCCATGTAATGGGAAAGCCCGCAATCGATTCCTTAGCCTTGTACCGCAGGTATTGGTTTGCGGGCGCCTCATTACCCTGAGGTGTTGCCAAAGTTACCCAAGCTCGGTTGGGTAGAAGTGCATAGCGAAAATTTTTTCGGAGGTGGCGCACCCCTGTACACCTTACTCAAGGTGCGCGAACATTATCTGAATTCCGGATGCCCATCAAAAGGTTTGCCGTTATTTCGACTAACCTTCCGGTTTGGGAGGCCTCAGCTTAGTTGCTGGCCATGCTCGCGCGTGGCGTGGAACTGCACTTTTGGCCAGCGTTCCATCGCCAGGCGCAGGTTCACGCCGGTATCGGCGAGGTAGGCGTAGTTGCCATCCACATCGCGCGCCAAGCGGCTTTGGTTGGCTTTCACGAACTCATTGAGATGCGCGGCATCGGGGCAAGTCACCCAGCGTGCGGTGTGGATGCCGGCGCGCTCGAACACCGCATCCACGCCGTATTCGGATTTCAAGCGATGTTCCACCACTTCGAACTGCAACTGTCCCACCGCGCCGATCAGCGGGTTGGAATCCACCAGCGGCTCGAACACCTGCACCGCGCCTTCTTCGCCCAATTGGCGCAAGCCCTTTTGCAATTGCTTGGCTTTCATCGGGTCGCGCAGGCGCGCGCGGCTGAACAGTTCCGGCGCGAAGTAGGGGATACCTTTGAAAGTGAGCGCCTCGCCTTCGGTGAGCACATCGCCGATTTGCAACTGGCCGTGATTGTGCACGCCGATTATGTCGCCCGCGTAGGCTTCGTCCATGCGCGTGCGCTCGTTGGCCATGAAGGTCACCGCGTTGGCGAGTTTCATTTCCTTGCCGGTGCGCCGGTGTTTAACCTTCATGCCCGAGCTGTAACGGCCGGAACACACGCGCAGAAAGGCGATGCGGTCGCGGTGGTTGGGATCCATGTTGGCCTGTATCTTGAACACGAAACCGGTGAAGGCTGCTTCGGTGGGCTGCACCAAGCGCACGTCGGTGGCGCGCGGCAACGGTGAGGGTGCCCAATCCACCAGGGCGCGCAAGATTTCGCGCACGCCGAAGTTATTTACGCCGGAGCCGAAGAACACCGGCGATTGTTGTCCGTTAAGGAACTCTTGTAAATCAAACGATGCGCCCGCGCCCATGACCAATTCGGTCTCGTCGCGCATGGTCTGCATCTCGCTCGGGCACAGCTTGGTCAGTTGTTCGATTTGCGTGCCTTGCAATATTTCCACTTCTTGTCCGGCTTTCGCCTCGCCCGGCAGGAAGCGCAGCACTTCGTCGTTCAGCAAGTGGTATACGCCCTGAAAGCGTTTGCCCATGCCGATAGGCCAGGTCACCGGCGCGCACTTGATCTTCAGCACCGACTCGATCTCGTCCAGCACTTCCAGCGGGTCGCGCACTTCGCGATCCATCTTGTTGATGAAAGTGATGATCGGCGTGTTGCGCAAGCGGCACACTTCCAGCAGCTTGATGGTTTGCGCTTCCACACCCTTGGCCGCGTCCACCACCATCACCGCTGCATCCACGGCGGTCAGCACGCGATAGGTGTCCTCGGAAAAATCCTGGTGACCGGGAGTGTCGAGCAGATTGATCACGCAATCGTCATAAGTGAATTGCATCACCGAACTGGCTACGGAAATGCCGCGCTGCTTCTCGATCTCCAGCCAATCTGAAGTCGCGTGGCGGCCGCTCTTGCGCGCCTTCACCGTGCCCGCCATCTGGATCGCGCCGCCAAACAGCAACAGCTTTTCGGTGAGCGTGGTCTTGCCCGCATCGGGGTGGGAGATGATCGCAAAGGTGCGGCGGCGCCTGACTTCGCGCACGATACCCTCAGAACTCGCTGATGGGGTGCTCGGACTTGTTTCTTCTGCAGAGTTGCCCATTTGGCCGCTTTCTTTCGCGCAACTAAGTACGCTGAAATGAAAAAGGTCTGCACGTTTTCAGTGTAGACCTTTTTAAAATCAACCCAAGAAAACCTTGAACCGATTTTGCATGCTACCGCATGCGAAATCTGGTGGCCCGGGGCGGAATCGAACCACCGACACAAGGATTTTCAATCCTCTGCTCTACCGACTGAGCTACCAGGCCATTGTTGTTGCATTTCACTGTTAACCAAGCAAATCAGCCAACTTAGGAAGCCGCGCATTATACCGATACAGCGCCAAATAACAAACCCCGCCGAAGCGGGGTTTGCCTGATTGCTCAGAAACATCTGAGCGCTGCAAAACAAACAGCATTATTACATCATGCCGTCCATGCCGCCCATTCCACCGCCGCCCATGCCGCCTGCGGCAGGCTTGTCTTCTGGCGATTCAGCCACCATGCAGGCAGTGGTCAGCATCAAGCCGGCGATCGAGGCCGCATTTTGCAATGCGACACGGGTCACCTTGGTCGGATCAACCACACCCATGACCAGCATGTCGCCATATTCGCTGGTCGCCGCGTTGTAGCCAAAGTTGTTGCTCTTGCCTTCCAGCACTTTGTTAACCACCACTGAAGGCTCGTCTCCTGCGTTGGCCACGATGGCGCGCAACGGGGACTCCATGGCACGCAATACGATGGTGATGCCCGCATCCTGGTCGTGGTTGTCGCCCTTCAGTTTGGCTACCGCAACTTTGGCGCGCAACAATGCCACGCCGCCGCCGGGAACGATGCCTTCTTCAACGGCAGCACGGGTCGCGTGCAATGCATCTTCCACGCGCGCTTTCTTTTCCTTCATTTCCACTTCAGTTGCCGCGCCGACTTTGATCACCGCTACACCGCCAGCCAGCTTGGCTTTGCGTTCTTGCAGTTTTTCCTTGTCGTAGTCGCTGGTGGATTCTTCGGCTTGCTTGTTGATCTGGCCGATACGCGCCTTGATCGCTTCTTCCTTGCCGGCGCCATCGATGATGATGGTGTTGTCCTTGCCCACTTCGATGCGCTTGGCCTGGCCCAATTCGGCCAGCGTAGCTTTTTCCAAAGACAGGCCAACTTCTTCGGCGATCACGGTGCCGCCGGTCAAGGTGGCGATGTCTTCCAGCATGGCTTTGCGACGGTCGCCGAAACCCGGAGCCTTGACGGCGACGGTTTTCAGAATGCCGCGAATATTGTTCACTACCAAAGTTGCCAGTGCTTCGCCATCCACGTCTTCGGCGATGATCAGCAACGGGCGACCGGCCTTGGCGACTTGTTCCAGTACCGGGAGCAGGTCACGGATATTGGAAACTTTTTTGTCGTGCAGCAGAATGAATGGGTTTTCCATCAATGCCAGTTGACGATCCTGATTGTTGATGAAGTAAGGTGACAGGTAGCCGCGATCAAATTGCATCCCTTCCACGATGTCCAGTTCATCTTCCAGGCCAGTGCCATCTTCAATGGTGATCACGCCTTCTTTGCCGACCTTTTCCATCGCGGCAGCAATTTTTTCGCCGATCACAGTATCAGAGTTGGCGGAAATACTGCCCACTTGCGCGATTTCCTTGCTGGTGGTGCATGGCTTGGACAGCTTCTTCAGCTCTTCGACCGCAGCGATGACCGCTTTATCGATACCGCGTTTCAGATCCATCGGGTTCATGCCGGCGGCGACGAACTTCATGCCTTCCTGAACAATGGATTGCGCCAGAACAGTCGCTGTGGTGGTGCCGTCACCCGCGACATCAGAAGTCTTGGAAGCGACCTCCTTAACCATTTGTGCGCCCATATTCTCGAATTTGTCTTTTAGTTCGATTTCTTTGGCGACCGATACCCCGTCCTTGGTGATGGTAGGTGCGCCATAAGAGCGATCCAGCACGACATTGCGGCCTTTAGGCCCCAAGGTCACTTTGACTGCATCGGCTAGAATGTTCACGCCGATCACCATTTTACTGCGTGCCGCGTCGTGGAATTTTACGTCTTTAGCTGCCATTTTTTTCTCCTAGAAATTAATTGTTATGTGCCAGGTTCAAAGCTAAGGTGAGACAAGGCGGCAACGAACTCGTGACGAAGACAGTGCATCAAGCACGGCTATAACCAGCGACTTGGCTATCGTTTCTTGATAGATTAGTCGAATGGTTAGTAGTTTCTTCAGGAACGAGTGAGGATGCCAACGCAGTATCACCGACGATTTGAGCCTGGATTAGGCTTCAACGATGCCGATGATGTCGTCTTCGCGCATCGTCATGTATTCCTGACCGTCCATCTTGAAAGCTTGACCGGCATATTTGCCGAACAACACACGGTCACCCACCTTGACACTCATGGCTTGTAATTTGCCGTCATCGCCCACTTTGCCTTTACCCACGGCGATGATTTCGCCTTGGTCCGGTTTTTCGGTGGCAGCATCAGGAATCACGATTCCAGAGGCGGTTTTACGTTCTTCTTCCATACGTTTGACGATCACGCGGTCGTTCAAAGGACGAATTTTCATACTGAGGTCTCCTAAAACTAAGGGGTTAAAAAATGCGGAGGCGGAGTTTAGCACTCTCTGCCTGCGAGTGCCAATAATCGGGACGACCTAACCCGATTTCAAGGGTTGGGCAAAGATTTATTTCAGGATAGTAGCGCGGGAAGGGCGATCTTGTTGTCGGTGCTGAACTGATAGTCGTG
>JAYVKW010000192.1:0-7106 GCA_043768015.1 Gallionella sp. | reverse complement strand
ACCACGAAGTGGCAGCCGCAACTAAAAGCTTCCACTATGTAGGATTAACAAGGTAGTTTTAAGTGCAAAACTAAAAAGGGAATAAAAATGGTATTGGTATATTCTGGCCTGAAAAACGATGAAAACGGCGGCATGACGCATTTTGGGCAAATGGTCAAAGACGGTTGGGTATTTGGTTTTATACCGGATACCGAAGACTGCACCGGCTGGGATAGCGGACAAATGCAAAATCTCTACGACAAGATTTGCAACGAGTGGGAGAAATATGCAAACCTGCCCAGCCTCCTGCCGGAAGAATTGAAAAAACGCCATGCAAAGATATATCAGGATGCTATTAAATATGCAAAAGCGAATGGCTGGGATCCGGAATTAGGCGATGACGATTAATTAAGCAGTGCTGAGGTTGCTAGCTGCCATCCGATAGAATTTTTCGCTGCCCGGTAAACTTGATTACTCTGGCCATTCCGTGCGTGTGTTCTTTACCGGTCAGCTGTTGCAGGGCCAGATATAACTCACGCTGCAGTCTCGTCATGATTTGAGCCATTCCCGGTGTGTAATACACGGCATCATAACGCACCGGCTCATCCAGTGAGTTACGGGACTGTGGCTGAAAACTACGCCAGGCAATATCTATCCAGCATTTGCGCAAGCCATCCAAAAAAATCAACTCCTCTGAGTCAAGAATAGCCAGATATTGCATGGTACGTATCGGGATGAAGAGATTGCCTGTAGCACTTCGGCCGAGCATGATATGTGCAAGATTGTAAGTGGTGGCAGGAAGCTGACGCGGCTCCCGTGATAGTTCCTGATCGCGATAACAGGTGATTTCCATAAGAAAGTCTCCATTTCTAATGATGCGATACATATAATAATACTATTACAACGCCGCAACCGCTTACACGGGTATGCCGTTTAAATATGTTACCTGTGCTGATGCTGGTTTTCTTTGCACTTCCGGTAGCCAGATAAATCATGCATGGGATTAAATCTGGAAAGCGTAATAAATTTACAAGGCAGGTTGAGGCCACACAATCAATGATGCAGGCATTTAGAAGGCCCGTTAATTGTTTTGTATATATTTAAGTATAATTACGGAATAATAATTATTGGAGTGTGAGAGTGAAAAAGCAGACCATCAAAGAATTTAACCAGAGCCTTCTTTCGCTGGTAGAAAATATAGGTCTGTTGGTCATCGGTATTGCCACGGTATTTGCGATGGGCGCTGAAACTATAGGTATGGTGCGCAACATGCAGGTCACGTTGACCGACCTGCTGATGCTCTTTCTTTACCTGGAAGTTCTTGCTATGGTTGGGCTGTATTACGGTTCGGGAAAATTGCCAGTGCGCTTACCCATGTATATCGCTATGGTCGCACTGGCGCGATACCTGATTCTGGATATGAAGTCGATGGACGACTGGCGCATGCTCGCGGTGACGTCTTCGATTATGTTGCTGACAATGGCGGTATTTTTGATCCGCTATGGTCATGTGCGTTTCCCTTATCCAGGTGACGATACATACGACCAGCGGCATGCGGAAAAGACGAAGGAATGAAATCAGGCTCAATTGTTTTATAATTTATTTGACACAAAATCGCGAACCTGACCTAGGACATGTGTGTGTACTAAACTACGATATTAATCGTCGCCGAATAAAATGCAATTGGATTCGTCTTTAGGAGTTTTCTTTGTTAATTCGAAACATTCATGTTTAGGTTTACACTAACTGAGCATTGGTTTTGTTTGTCGGGGAAGGATTTCACATTTTCAGGTGAAATACGCAATGCCTTGCGGTGAAGCCTAAGTTGTTTTACATAGTGATCGGAATTTTCGCGACAGTCTTTATCAGGACGGCGGGACCATGCGGGCCCCCTCTCGCTGATAGGGCGCTGTCCGGGAGGAGGTGCGCATGTTCGACAAAGATGTACTCAAGCTGGATCCCTCTGCTGAAGTGGATCGTATTGCCGAGAACTTGCGCGAGCAGGTGCTCGGACAACTGCACCGTCGCGGGGCAGTTGTCGGCATCTCCGGGGGTATCGACAGTTCGGTTGTGGCCGCTCTGTGCGCGCTCGCGTTCGGCAAGGAAAAGGTTCTGGGCCTGTTCATGCCCGAGCACCACACCTCGGACGATGCACTGATGCTTGGGCGGATGCTCGCTGAGCATTTGGGCGTTGATGCGATCGTTGAAAATATAGCACCTGCCCTCGAGGGGCTCGGCTGTTACCACCGCCAGGTAGAGGCTATTCGTACAGTTGTTCCCGAATATGGTGACGGTTGGAAATTCAAGCTAGTTTTGCCTTCCATCCTTGAGAGCGACCGGCTGAATATCACACGGCTCACCGTGCAGAACCCAGCGGGAGATGTGTCCACGGCGAGCCTTCCGCTACACGCTTACCTGCAGATCGTCGCCGCAACGAACTACAAGCAGCGCGTGCGCAAGATGACAGAGTACTACCATGCGGATCGCCTGAACTATGCCGTCGCGGGCACGCCAAACCGACTGGAGTACGACCAGGGTTTCTTCGTCAAACAAGGCGATGGCAGTGCGGACTTCAAGCCCATTGCGCATCTCTATAAAACCCAGGTTTACCAGCTTGCGGAGTATCTCGGTGTTCCTGCAGAAATTCGCCGCCGCCCACCCACCACGGACACTTTCTCCATGCCGCAGACGCAGGAGGAGTTTTATTTTTCGGTGCCCTACGACCGCATGGATCTATGCCTCTATGCAGTGAATCACGGTGTCCCTGCCGTTGAGGTCGCACCTGTGGTCAAACTCACCCTTGCCCAGGTCGAGCGAGTCTTCAAGGACATAGCGGCCAAGCGGCGCGCCACCCGATATCTCCATATGCGTCCCCTGCTTATCGAACCTGTCGAGGAGGTCTGACGGGATATGTGCGGAATCGCCGGGATCGTAGGACTCAGTGCCAGTGCGGCCTCGCCGAGCCGCGAAGCGCTGGTTCGCATGGCCAGTGCGCTTTACCATCGCGGACCGGATGAGTTTGGTGTGTATCGCGATGATAGGGCAGGGCTTGCGCACGCGCGTCTGTCTATCATCGATCTCGCAACCGGACAGCAGCCCATGGCGGACGAGGGCGATACGACCTGGATCGTCTTCAATGGCGAGATATTCAATTATGTTGAGTTGCGCGAGGAACTGGTCGCGCTCGGCCACCGTTTTCGCACCCGCAGCGACACCGAAGTTATCCTTCATGCGTACCGCGCCTGGGGTGATGCCGCCTTCGCGCGCTTCAACGGACAATGGGCCGTGGCACTGTGGGACTCAGTAGCCGGGCGCCTCGTGCTTTCGCGGGACAGGGTAGGAATTTGTCCGCTGCATATCTGCGAGCACGCCGGCCATCTCTATTTCGCCAGCGAAGTCAAAGCTATCTTCGCGGCGAACGCGGATATTCCGCGGGCCTTTGATCCAGTCGGCATCTCGCAGACGTTCACCTTCTGGACTATAGCTCCGCCACAGGGCGTGTTCCAGGGCGTGGACGAACTCGAACCGGGCCACGTCCGCACATACGAAAACGGAAACATCCGCGACCACGCCTACTGGATGCAGCGTTATCCTGTGCCTGGCGATGCGCGCGACCGCTTCCATGGATCACTTGAAGATGCGGTCAAAGAGGTGCGTAGCGCCATCGAGAGCGCCACCTCACTGCGCATGCTGCGCGCCGATGTGCCGGTCGGCAGCTACCTTTCCGGCGGGCTGGACAGCTCCCTAGTCGCCGCCCTCGGGCGGCGTTTTGCGGGTGACCGATTTCAAACCTTTTCGCTGCGCTTCGAAGATGCAGAGTACGACGAGACGGAGTACCAGCGCCTGATGGTGAACATGCTGGGCAGCGAGCACCACGAGGTCGTGGTTTCGCGCAGCGACATCGCGAATGTTTTCCCCGATGTGATCTACCATACCGAACGACCGATTTTGAGAACAGCGCCGGCGCCGCTTTTCCTGCTGTCAAAGCTCGTTCGCGACCATGGAGTCAAGGTCGTGCTCACCGGCGAGGGTGCCGATGAAATGTTTGCCGGCTACGACATCTTCCGTGAAGGCAAGGTGCGACGCTTCTGGGGACGCCAGCCGCAATCCGCGTGGCGCCACCGGCTCCTCGAACGGCTGTATCCATATCTTGCGCGCTCGCCAGTTTCGCAGCAGGCGATGGCGCGGCAGTTCTTCGGGCGAAATATTGCAGCCCATCGCACGCCGGGCTTTGCGCACGACACGCGCTGGAACACCACAGGCGCGCTCAAGCGGCTGTTGTCGAAGGACATGCAGGCTGCTGCCGCAGGCCGCGACGTAATCAGCGAACTGCGCGAGAGCCTCCACGCTGATTTCACGCAATGGAGCCACCTTGCGCAGGATCAGCACCTCGAAATCCGCACCCTGTTATCGGGCTACCTGCTCTCATCGCAAGGGGACAGGATGCTGATGGCCCATTCGGTGGAGGGGCGCTTCCCCTTCCTTGACAAAGATGTTGTCGCGCTCGCGGATTCGCTGCCGGCGTCCTACAAGCTGCGCGTGCTGGACGAAAAACATGTGGTAAAGCGCGCAGCGGCGGATGTCGTGCCGCGCGAGATCATCGCGCGAAAAAAACAGCCCTATCGTGCGCCGGATGCCCTTTCATTCGTTGCCAGAGGGGCACCGGGCTATATCGACGAGGTGCTTTCCGAGTCTGCGCTGCGGGACGCAAATGTGTTCGAGCCGCAGGCCGTTATGCAGCTGTTGCGCAAGTGCAGGGCGCGCGGCAGCGAGGGTCAGTTCTCGAACACAGACAATATGGCGCTGGTGGGCGTCCTGTCGACCCAGCTGCTGCACCGGCAATTTATCGCAGGCTGCCCCGACGGGAACCGCGCCATCGAACTGCGTACCGACATCGACAAGTCGACAAGCCCAAGGAGGCCCTGAGATGCAAATCGCACATGGCCATGTGCCGCTGTTGCACGACTACCTTATCCAGTCTGCGCGTGTACTGTCCGAAAAAATTGCGCTTGTGTGCATGAAGCAGCGGCTTACCTACAGCGAGCTTGACGCCCGCTCGAACGCCCTCGCGAACAGCCTGGTAGCGGCCGGTGTCGATCGCGGAGACAGGGTCGTGATCTTCGCCGACAATACCGTTGAGACTGTTATCTCATTCTGGGCGGTGCTCAAAGCAAACGCCGTCATCTCCATCGTCAATCCGCTGACCAAGAGTGACAAGCTCGGCTATCTCCTTGAAGACTGCCGCCCGGCGGCGCTCATCACGGATGCTCATATTTATTCAGTATTTGCAGAGCCCGCGCGAGCGTGCCCCCATCTCCGTTGCATCATCGTCTCTGGTTCATTAGATGACGCAAAGTTCGCCGAACTTCCCCATGCCCAGCGCTGGGCTGATGCCATCGCGGGCGGCGACCGCATGGCTCCACCCGCACGAACATGCATTGATATTGATCTTGCCGCGATCATCTACACTTCGGGATCTACCGGCGACCCCAAGGGCGTGATGCTCACGCACCGCAACATGCTCACCGCATGCACCTCGATCGCGTCGTACCTTGAGTTGCAGGAAGACGAGGTGATCCTCGGTGTACTGCCGCTTGCATTCGATTATGGCCTGTACCAGATGATCATGGCGTTCCGCATCGGCGCGCGCCTCGTGCTCGAACGCTCATTCACCTTCCCGGCGCAGATACTCAACCTGATGGTAGCCGAGGGAGTGACCGGTTTTCCGGGTGTACCAACCATCTTTTCGATCCTCGCGGAACTCAAGTCACTCAAGAGTTACGACCTGTCGAAGATCCGCTATGTGACCAACACCGCTGCGGCCCTTCCGGTAAAGCATATCCTTATGCTCAGGGATATTTTTCCAGCGGCGCGCATCTACTCGATGTATGGCCTCACCGAGTGCAAGCGCTGCACCTACCTCCCGCCGCAGGACATTGAGCGTAAGCCTTCGAGCGTCGGCATCGCGATTCCGAACACAGAAATGTGGATCGTGGATGAGGACGGCAATAAGGTCGCCCCCGGCACCGTTGGCCAGCTCGTCATTCGCGGCGCCACCGTGATGAAGGGCTATTGGGAAAAGCCCGAGGCAACGGCGAAGAAGCTAAGGCCTGGCCCGCTCCCCGGCGAACAGGTCCTTTACACGGGGGACTATTGCAAGATGGACGAAGAGGGCTACCTCTATTTCGTCGGACGCATGGATGACATCATCAAGTCGCGTGGTGAGAAGGTTGCGCCTAAGGAAGTGGAGAATATTTTGATGAATATTCCGGGTGTGAGAGAGGCCGCAGTCATTGGCGTGCCGGACGAGATTCTCGGCCAGGCAATCAAGGCATTTGTTGTACTTGAGGATGGTGTCACGATGAGCGAAAAACAGCTGCAGAATGAATGCCAGAGCCGGCTCGAAAACTTTATGGTTCCGAAGTACATCGTCATGGTGGCAAGCCTGCCTAAAACGGATACAGGCAAAATTAAAAAAACGGGGTTAACATGAACTTTTTGCTTGAAGAGCTGGTTACAGTTCTTCGTCGGGGTGGCATTGCAAATGCAACAATCGAGGCATCACGTATTATGCAAGCTGCAGAATCATCAGCGATTGCCGGTTTTTCAGACACCGCTCGCGCCATGGCTGTGCGACGTGCGGGGGGGGTCCCTTTGGCTTATGTAATCGGTCGAGAAATGTTCATGGGCGTTGAGTTGATTGTTGCCGAGGGGGCGCTCATACCCCGTGAGGAAACCGAGCTTCTCGGCAATACAGCACTCGACGCGCTTCATTGCTCCGGTACTGCCGCACCCAGGGTCATTGACATGTGTTGCGGATCAGGAAACCTCGCCTGCGCCATCGCACACCATTTGCCAAGCGCCCGTGTCTGGGCGAGCGACCTTACTGACGGCTGTATTGCGGTCACGCGCCGCAATATCGAACATGTGGGTGTTTCCGATCGTGTTATCGTCGCCCAGGGCGATCTCTTCGCCGGGCTTGAGGGATTGGGTATCGAGGGTTCTATTGATGCAGCCATATGCAATCCTCCCTATATTTCCCAGAGAAAACTCGCGTCTGACCGTGCCGAGTTGCTTGAGCACGAGCCGCGCGAAGCTTTTGACGGCGGTCCCTATGGAATAAGCAT
>JAYVKW010000191.1:0-2801 GCA_043768015.1 Gallionella sp. | reverse complement strand
TCCGCTTCTTCGCTGCGCGCGATGGGGTCGTGCGTCAGCTGGTAAGTCAAGGCAAGCAATGCTGTACCGATCAGCGCAAAGAACAGCAGGTTGAGCGCGGTAATAATGGAAGCCTTTGCCATTGTGCGTCTCATGATTTGTCCGCCCTGGATTTTTTGTCCGGCACGCGATCTTTTTTGCCAAATACTGGCGGCTGGGTATACAGCACGATCAGCGGCACACAAATATTCATCAGCAGCGTGGCGAACGCGACGCCGTCGGGGAAGCCGCCGAACACGCGGATCAGGTAGGTGAGTAACGCCGCGCCCGCCGCATAAATCAACTTCCCTTTATTGGTGGTAGGACTACTCACCGGGTCGGTAAGAATGAAGAATGCGCCCAGCATCGCCGCACCGGAATACCAGTGAAATAATGGTGCGACGTAATGATGGGGATCAACCAGATGAAAGATCGCGGCGATGATGAATAGTGTGGCTAGATAGGTGACCGGGATGTGCCAGCTGATGATGCGCGCAGCGAGCAGATAAAGCCCGCCAAACAAAAATCCCCATGCCACCATTTCGCTGCCGTGCCCGCCCAACTGACCAAAGATCGGCATATCGAGTATCTGTGTCACTGACTGATCGAGATGCAAATGCGTTTTCAGCGTATCCAGCGGCGTGGCCATGGTAACGGCATCCAGAGATGCATTATGCGGCAGCACACCGAAAAAAATATATTCCAGTTGGTCGAAAAATCCGAGCTCGATTTGTCCCAGCCCATGCGGGGCGATCCATTGTGTCATCTGCATCGGAAAAGAGATGATCAATACCGCGTAGCCGACCATCGCCGGATTGAACAGATTGCTGCCCAGCCCGCCATACAAGTGTTTGGCGATGGCAATACTGAATGCCGTGCCGACCACGATCATCCACCACGGCGCCAGCGGCGGGATGGAAAGCGCCAGCAGCCAGCCGGTGAGCAATGCGCTGTTGTCCTTAAGGAATGGCATGATCGGACGGTTACGCAACTTGAGCATGAGCGCCTCGGTACCCAGTGCGGTGATGCTGGCGAGCATGATCGAAACCACAATCGCCGGACCGAAATACCAGACGTACAGCACGATGCCGGGGAGCATGGCCAGCAGCACCTTGAACATGATCTGCGCGACATTGTCCGGCTTGCTGATAAATGGAGAAAAGAGCATGGTATTTTAATTTCCGGGGGATTCGACGCTGTGCTCGACTTCGGATTTAGCCAGCTCGCAAATATGTGCGCGGCTTGCTTCCAGGTTGGCTAACTCCGCTTGCTGCTGGAGAGTCAATGCTTGGCCACTATTGAGCTTGGCGGCTTGCGCGGCTTTTTCCTTAGCGGCTAGCTTATCTGCTTTTTCCTGCTTCTCGCGCTCGATGCGGTGTTCGCGATACTCGTGACGTTCGCGCGCCTGATCCGCGACTTGCTTGTCGTGTTCGCGCACGCGGATCTCGCTCTTGGCAAAACGGTAATACTGCACCAGCGGGATGTGGCTGGGGCAGACATAGCTGCACGCGCCGCATTCGATACAGTCAAACAAATTGAATGCCTGCGCCCTGCCGAACTCTTTGGATTGGGCGAACCAGAATAAATCCTGTGGCTGTAATTCTGCTGGGCACACATCGACACAGCGCGTGCAACGGATGCACGGCATCGCAGGCGGAGGAGGCGGAAATAATTTTTTCGAGGAAACAATAATACAGTTCGTTGCCTTGACCAAAGGCACATGCACTGCAGGCAAAGGCATGCCCATCATCGGTCCACCCATGATGTAACCATTGGTGTCGGGCAGCGCTCCACTCAACGCGACCAGTTCATCAATAGGCGTGCCGATCAGCGCCTCATAATTTTGCGCTTGTCGCACGTTGCCCGCGATGGTGACGATACGCGACAGCAGCGGCTCGCCAAATTGGATGGCGCGGTAAATGCTCAGTGCGGTGGCAACATTAAAGCACTGCACACCTTTTTCGGTGGAGCGCACCCCGGCAGCAACTTCGATACCGGTCAATACTCGGATTAATTGCTTGGCCCCGCCGCCCGGATAAATAGTAGGTACGACGATGACTTTCATCTTGTCACCGCTGCCGGCCGCCGCTAGTTGCATCGCGCTGATCGCTTCCGGCTTGTTGTCTTCGATGCCGATCAGCACTTCTTCCGCATCCAGCATGAAACGCATAATCTCCGCACCACGGATAATTTCCACTGCACGTTCGCGCATCAGCATGTCGTCACAGGTGATGTAGGGTTCACATTCGGCACCATTAAGAATCAGCGTGGTGATTTTTTGATGACGGGCATCGGCCTTCAAGTCGCTGGGAAATACTGCGCCGCCCAGACCGACCACCCCGGCCTTGCGCAATAAATGACGCAGTTCCGAGTGCGTAGTTTGGGTGTAATCCACACCGCTGTGCGCGATCCATTCATCCTTGCCGTCCGGGATGAGGGTGACGCACAAGTCCGGCAGGCCGGAGTGATGCGCGACCAATTGCATGTCGATGGCAGTGACCGTGCCGGAGGTAGAGGCATGCACAGCGCTGGATAGATGCCCTTCAGATTGCCCGATCTTTTGACCCTTGAGCACGCGCTCGCCGACCTGCACGATGGGTTTGGCGCGATTGCCGACGTGCTGGTGAAAAGGAATGACCAGCCTGGAGGGCAGCGGCGCACGCGCGATAGGCACTAGTGTAGATTGCGTCTTGTTGCTGGGCGGATGGATGCCGCCATGAAAATGATACAGAGGTTTCATTGCGTGATTGTTTCCATCCCGGATTGTCCCACGGTTTACAAAG
>JAYVKW010000190.1:0-7242 GCA_043768015.1 Gallionella sp. | reverse complement strand
GGCTTTCGTCAATAATTTCCAAAATCGTCGGATCAAGCACGGCAAGCCGCGCGCGCATTTTTTCTGGACAGTCATTCATGGTCATTGCGGAAATGTTTTTCTGAACGGTTGCACACGAACTTCAGCATATACTCCGGACGTTGCGTAAGGGTCGGCCCTCGCCCAGTCTTGGGCGGCTGGCAATGAAGTAAATTCGGCGACGATCAGGCTGCCGGTGAATCCTGCCACGCCCGGATCAACGGCATCCACGGCAGGGAAAGGGCCGGCCAGTAGCAATCTCCCCTGGCTCTGTAGTTCCTGCAAGCGCGCAACATGCGCGGGTCGAGCCGCCACGCGTTTGTCCAAGCTATTGGGCACATCCTGCCCGATGATGGCATACCACATTTAGGAAACCTCTAAAAATAGACTATGCAATTTCATTAATTGCTTTCTTTCTTCTCATCCACATATTTCGCCAGCCACGCGCCTTGCGCCAGGATGAACACCAGCATCAATCCGGTAAAGCCGAACAGTTTGAAATTCACCCAGCTATCCGTGGAGTAATTGAACGCCACATACAAGTTGATAAAACCAAGCACTGCGAAGAACAGGCTCCAGCTCAGGTTGAGGCGATTCCATGCATGCACGGGCAGAGCGATTTTCTCATGCAGCAAGGTGCGCATCAGATTTTTGTGAAACAGCAAATTCGAGAACAACAAAATGACGGAAAATATCCAATACAGCACGGTAGGCTTCCACTTGATGAAGCTTTCGTCATGCAGCAGCAGTGTTGCGCCACCGAACACGCCGATGATGGCAAAGGTTATCCATAACATGGTGTCGATTTTGCCATGCCGATATTTGCTCCAAATGATTTGTCCGACGGTCGCGGCAATAGCCACCGCAGTGGCGACATAAATGCCTTGAAATTTGAAGGCAACAAAGAACAGCAGAACCGGAAACAAATCAAAAAATAATTTCATTATGTCGTTAAAGTATTCAGCAATAAGGTAAGTTGAGCGCGGACGTTCTTATTATCCCTTTTTATCCAGGGTGAGCGCGGTGGAGTTAATGCAAAAGCGCGAGCCGGTAGGTTGCGGTCCGTCCGGGAATATATGTCCGAGGTGCGCGTCACATTTTTTGCAGCGCACTTCCACACGAGTCATGCCGTGGCTGGTATCGGTTCGCGATACGACGTTTTCAGGTTGATGGGGTTGCCAAAAGCTTGGCCATCCGCTGCCGGAATCGAATTTGGTTGCGGAATCAAACAAGGCGTTGCCGCAACACACGCAGCGATAAATTCCCGCCTCATGGCAATCCCAATATACGCCTGTAAACGGTGCCTCCGTGCCGCATTGGCGACATACCTTGTATTGCTCAGGAGTAAGTTCGTCGCGCCATTCGGCATCGGATTTTTCGAGATGCTTATCCATAATTTTTACAGAACTTCCCCTGCATGATCCGCCAACCTTGACCGTTCACCGCGTAATAAAGTGACATGCCCGCCGTGTTCCCAGCCTTTGAAGCGATCTACCACATAGGTCAGCCCGGAGCTGCCTTCGGTGAGATACGGCGTATCAATCTGCGCGATGTTCCCCATGCACACCACCTTGGTGCCCGGCCCGGCGCGGGTGACCAGCGTCTTCATCTGTTTGGGCGTGAGGTTTTGTGCCTCGTCAATGATTACATATTTGTTGAGGAAAGTGCGCCCGCGCATGAAGTTGAGCGATTTAACCTTGATCCGTGAACGGATCAAATCGCGTGTGGCAGCACGTCCCCAATCGCCGCCTTCCTCGTCGGATTTGTTCAGCACATCGAGATTATCTTCCAGCGCGCCCATCCAGGGCGTCATCTTTTCTTCTTCCGTGCCGGGCAGAAAGCCGATATCTTCGCCAATCGGAACGGTCACGCGCGTAATGATGATTTCTGAATAAAGCTTGGTTTCCAGTGTCTGTAGCAAGCCCGCAGCGAGGGTCAGCAAAGTTTTCCCGGTGCCCGCCTGGCCCAGCAGTGTCACGAAATCAATCTCCGGATTCATCAATAAATTGAGCACGAAGTTCTGTTCGCGATTGCGCGCAGTGATGCCCCACACATTATTTTTGCTGTGGGTGTAATCGGTCAGGGTGCGCAACAGGGCGGTCTGGTCGTTCTGCTCTAGCACCACGGCATAAAACGGCGTGGTGCCATTTTCCAGGTAAACGAATTGATTGACGAAGAATGCGGCGCACAGCGGGCCTTGTATCTGGTAATAAGTATGGCCTTCCTTCTGCCACGACTTCATGTCTTTGTCATGACGTTCCCAGAAATCAGCCGGTAATGGCAGTACGCCGGTGTAGAGCAGGTCGCTGTCTTCCAGCACCTTGTCGTTGAAATAGTCCTGCGCTTCCAGACCCAACGCCCGCGCCTTGATGCGCATGTTGATGTCTTTGCTGACCAGGATCACCGAACGTTGCGGCTGTTGTTTTTGCAGCCCGATAACGACACCGAGAATCGCGTTGTCCGCTTTGCCCAACTCCAGGTTTTGTGGCAACTCGTATTTGACGAAACTGGTTTGCAGATACAAGCGTCCGGTACTATTCTTGTGCGCGTCTGATCCGAGCGCGATACCTTTCTCGATCTTGTGCGGCGCATCGCTGACGATCTGGTCCAGGAAACGGCTGGCTTGCCGCGCATTTCGGGCGACTTCAGTCATGCCTTTTTTCTTGTTGTCCAGCTCCTCCAGCACGAACATCGGCAGGCAAATGTCGTGCTCCTCAAAGCGGAACAGGCTGGTCGGGTCATGCAACAACACGTTGGTGTCCAGCACGAACAGCTTGGTGTCGCCTTTATTTGCCGCTTTGCCTGATTTTTTACTTTGGGGTGGGGACATTGCGTTCCTTTAGTTGAGGGTGGTGACGAAATCCAGCACTTCCTGCGCATGCCCATCGGCTTTGAGGCCGCGCCATTCGTGGCGCAGTATGCCATCTTTGTCGAGCACAAAGGTGCTGCGCTCGATGCCGCGCACTTGCTTGCCGTACATGTTCTTCAGCTTGATCACGCCGAAAAGTTCACATGCCGTTTCATCGGCATCCGATAGCAGCGCGAACGGCAGGGTGAATTTGGCTTTGAATTTCTCGTGCGATTTGAGGCTGTCGCGCGAAATACCTACCACCTCGCAACTGGCCTTGTTGAATTTTGGGTACAAATCGCGGTACTGCTGAGCTTCGGTGGTACAGCCCGGCGTATCGTCCTTGGGATAAAAATAAATCACCAGATGCTTGCCGCGCGCGCCGGATAAAACAAAGGTCTGATTGCCCGTGGCGGGCAGGGAGAAATCTGCAACTGTGTTTTCTGACATAAGTGAATTCGCTAAAGAGGGCGACATTCTTGTCAAAAAACGCACTAAAGGCAAGCAACTTCGCGCCCTCGTCAAATCGGCGCGGTTGTGCTACGGTTGCGGCTCGATTTAGCAAAGTTGCCGGTTTTGACAAATTGCCCGTTTTACCAAAATTGATCGTTATGACGGACGCAGATTACATGCGCCACGCGCTGGAGCTGGCAAATCAGGCGCAAGCCGCTGGCGAGGTGCCAGTCGGGGCGGTGGTGGTGAAAGATGGGGAGATCATCGGGCGCGGCTTCAATGCGCCAATTTCGCGCCACGACCCTTCCGCTCATGCCGAGATGATGGCCTTGCGCGATGCCGCGCAAAATATCGGCAATTACCGGCTGGTTGGCTGCGAGCTGTTCGTTACCTTGGAGCCATGCTTGATGTGCGTCGGCGCGATGTTTCATGCGCGCATCGGACGGGTGGTATTTGGGGCATATGATCCGAAGACGGGCGCGGCAGGGAGCGTGTTCAATCTGTTTGCCGAGACGCGCCTGAACCACCATGCGCGCATCCACGGCGGGGTGTTGGCGGATGAGTGTGGTTTAATGCTCAGCAATTTTTTCGCCCTGCGTCGCGCGCAACAGAAGAACATATAAATTATGCTGAAATTATTTCCGTCATTCCCGCGAAAGCGGGAATCCAGCCGATTGAAAAACTCCAGCGCAGCTGGACAGTGTCCTGATTTTGTCCGCTACGCGGAATTTTTAACTGACTGGATTCCCGCTTTCGCGGGAATGACGGTGTAGCGTGAAACTTATCATTCACATTTCCACACAGACGTTGGAATTATTCGACAACATGGGTAAATTGCTGCGCCGCTATGCGGTTTCCACCGCAGCGAATGGCGTGGGCGAGAGGTTCGGCAGTTGTTGCACGCCGCGCGGCAAACATATCATCCGCGCCAAGATAGGCGCAGGGCAACCCGAAAATACCGTGTTTGTGGGCCGCCGCCCGACCGGAGAAATCTATACGCCGGAACTGGGGGCTCAGTTTCCCGGACGTGATTGGATGCTGACGCGTATCCTGTGGTTGTCCGGGCGCGAAGTGGGCTTTAACCGGCTGGGCGAATGCGATACCATGCGCCGCTACATCTACATCCATGGCACGCCGGACTCGGTGCAACTTGGCATACCCGATTCGCATGGCTGTATCCGGATGCACAATGCCGATCTGATTGAATTGTTTGATATAGTACCCGCAGGGACGGCAGTCGAAATCATCGAGTGATTTTCTAAAGGGGGATACCAGCATGAGCCATCCTTTTACCGTTAGCCTGGTTTGCTGGCATGACGGCGAGCCTTTGCTAAAATCAATTCGCGAGGCGGTATTTATCCGTGAGCAGGGCGTTCCCGCAGAGTTGGAATGGGATGGCTTGGATGAAAGTTGCCGGCATGCGCTGGCGCTTAGCCATCAAGGCGATGCCATCGGCTGCGGGCGGATGCTGGCCAACGGCCATATCGGGCGCATCTCGGTGCTGCCGCAATGGCGCAAGCAAAAGGTCGGCACGGCGATCATGGAAGCGTTGCTCGATTATGCCCGCGCACACGATTACAAACAGGTGGATGTGGATGCGCAGACTTACGCCTTGCCGTTCTATCGCGGTTTTGAATTTGCCGAGCATGGCAAACAGTTCATGGACGCCGGGCTGCCGCATATCAAGATGTCCCTGAAACTTTAACAATCCGCCATATCGTCATTCGGGCGGAATCGATACACCAGTTGTGAATCCGCTGTTGAAAGTGAGCTGGAGGCAGATACGGCTTTGTGCCAATTCGGATCCTTCGAGAAAGCCAGATAGCTCATGTTCGCGCACAAGATTCTTCCCAATTGCCTTTTTTATTATCCTTACTATAATCCACTACGTAAGGATTGAAGGAGTATGAGATGACAACCGATGCCACACTGACCAGCAAGGGCCAAACGACGATTCCCAAAGAAATACGGGATAGTCTTCGCATGAAGGCCGGAGACCGGATGACATTCACGTTGATGCCGGATGACACCGTCGTCATGCGCGTGAAAAGCAAGAGCATTACTGAGCTGGCGGGCGCACTGCACAAGAAAGGGCGGAAGCCTGTTCCTGTTGAAAAACTGTCACGCTGATGCTCGGAATCGACACCAATGTTCTCGTTCGTTTTCTGGTTCGGGACGACGAAGCCCAGTTTGAGAAGGCACGCAAGCTGATCAAGCGTGAAGTTGCAGCAGGTCGCCGCGTTTTCGTAAACCAATTGGTTCTTATGGAATCGGAATGGGTGCTGCGCAGCCGATATGCCGCACCGAAGAACCAGATCATCGCAGCCATTTCGAGCCTGCTGGATGCGAGCGATGTCCAATTCGAGGATGAGCCTTCCATTGAGGAAGCCCTGTTCATTTGGAAAGATGCCGCTGCTGATTTCGCTGATTGCCTGATAGGCGCAAAAAACCGGCGGCTGGGATGTCGGGCGACGGTATCCTTCGATGTTAAGGCATCCAAATTGCCTGGCTTCATGCCTGCCTGACAATCATTGCCGTTCTATCGCAGCTTCGGATTCGCCGAGCAGGGCAAAGAGTTCATGGATGCTGGGCTGCCGCATATCAAGATGTCCCTGAAACTTTAGCAACCCGCCATATCGTCATTCGGGCGGAATCGATTCGCTGGTCTTAATCTGCTGTTGAAAGTGAGCCAGGGCAGGAGGCTTTGTGCCAACAGCCAGAGCTCAGCATCGAACTGAATTCGAACCAGAATTTTCTCCATTAGCAGAATATGAGTTTAGCTGCTAGATTGCGGGTTATTTATAGCCCCTGTGTTATTTGGACGGGGACTCCACAACTTGAGATATGGACTAAAGGAATAAAATGGTCACTCAAACTGCATTACCTCTCCCAAGCGTTGCAGTACGCGGCGATGTTCAAAAGACATTTATCGATGTGAAAGTATTGAGTGGTTTCACAGACAGCGGCCATATCGAGATTCTGTTAGGTGATTATCTATCAAGGCTGAACGATACTGACAAGGCTCTGGCGCTTAGTGAGATAGACGCAATTCGTGCATTTGTAGCAAACCTCCTTGTGATCGGTCACTATCGTATGGGCTTTGAATTGTTGCCACAGCGGAATGGTTCGATGCTCCGAGTGTTTATAGAGTACGCACTGCCAGAAAGAGTACCCGCCCGTTGGTTGGGACGTCTATTTGGCCTCTACTACGCAAGATGGTGTACGCAGCAGATGGTCAACGATGCGGTCAAACATTTCGCTCCTTCCACGTAAAGCCACTTTCAGAATATTTTTCAAGGAATCTATCCCGCCCGTGAAGCCCAACCCTGCGTTCGAGAGGGACGCCGCAAAAGCGCGGCGCCCCTTAACTTGAACTACAAGGGCTTCCCCAAATTTACAAGTGACATTTTGTTTTTTAGTTCATGGCTCTTTCCCCATCATCTGATTCAGGTTGCGCTGCCACAGTTGTGCGAGAAGGTGAAGGACTGCGAAACTACAAACGGTCATGTTGGGCGCATTGCCCGGACCCTGATGAAAGACGCGCGCCGGGGCCTCACTCGTTAGTCGGGAATGGCTTCTTCCCCTCAAGTTAATCAGGCTCTCCCGGCGCGGGTCCAACCCGCTTCACATCAACACGTGCAGTGCATCGGTGATTCTTGGCCGCCGCCTGGCGGCTCGCTCGCTCCTTTCGGTGTTCTTTTCCTGTAGACGCTTTTAAGGTGCTCAGGCTGCGCGCTGGTTCAGGCGAAAGTCTTCGCCCCGCATTCCATCCTTCATACGCTTCTTCGAATCTCATCTTCCGTATCTCCTGTAGCACTTGTGTCGGCTTCATATCGCCCTCCTCGGGCAATAGGACAACCGGACAGATTGCGTGCTACAAAACCGGACAGATCAAAAGCTCGCGACAAGCGCAGCGGTCAAAG
>JAYVKW010000189.1:0-3822 GCA_043768015.1 Gallionella sp. | reverse complement strand
TTTTACCAGCTGCATGGAGAAGGCCGCCGCCGCCAGCGCCGGATTACCACCGCCGTTACCCTGACTTATCCGCGCCAGCAACTTGTCGTAAAACCCGCCGCCATAACCCAGACGCGATCCGTCGCGCGCAAACGCCACCCCCGGCAACAGGATGAAATCCACCTGTTGCAGTGCGTCCACCCTGACGCATCTTTCAGCCAACGGCTCGGGAATATCCCACAGCCCGGGGGCAACATCACGCTGCAAATCACTGATCCGGTACAGTTCAAGCTGCTTCGTGACGCTGTTCACTTTGGGCAGCAACACCTGCTTGCCGTCCTGCAAAGCCTGCCGCACCCACGCCTCGCTCGAAAACTCCGCGCCAAAACTCATATAGCCCAGCACACATGCCGCACTCTTATATGGGGGCAAATCCAGAATGCGCAGTGTAATTTCACGGCTGAATTCAGCACGGTCAGCCGGCGCCATTTTTTGACGGGCGGCGATTATACTTTGTCTTAGGCCCTGCTTCATAGTTTGCGTAGTCATAGGCGCACGGCTTATATGGCATTAGTTGCTAACAAGCGCGTTTCTTGCATTAATTCAACATAAACCTCTCACAATTGATTCAATAATCAATTATTTTTGAGTTCATGAATTGATGCCAGTTAAGCGCAGTTATCGGAAAACACCCCGGATTGTCAGACTAAAAACAGCCTGTAAGCCGGGTTATTGCTTTCATCCCAATAGCGATATCCGAGCTGATTTAGGAAATCCTGCAGGGCCTTCTTGTCGTGCCGCGGCACTTGCATGCCTACCAGCACACGGCCGTAATCGGCGCCGTGGTTGCGATAGTGGAACAGGCTGATATTCCAGTTGTGGCTCATGCTGTTGAGGAAGTTCATCAGCGCGCCGGGGCGCTCAGGGAACTCGAAGCGGTACATGATCTCGTCGCTCACTTCGGGCGCACGGCCGCCCACCAGATGGCGCAGGTGCAGCTTGGCCATTTCATTGTCGGTCAGGTCCAGCGCGGGCAGCTTGTTCTTTTTCAAGTTAGCGATGAGCTTGCCGGTTTCAGCAGGATCGCGCACCTGTATGCCGACAAATATCTGTGCCGTCTGGGGATCGGCATAGCGGTAATTGAATTCGGTGATGTTGCGGCTGCCCAGCAGGGAGCAGAATTTGCGGAAGCTGCCCGGTGTCTCCGGAATGGTCACTGCCAGTATCGCCTCGCGCTGCTCGCCTATCTCGGCGCGCTCTGCAACAAAGTGCAGGCGGTCGAAATTCATATTCGCACCGCTCAGCACTGTCACCAGCGTCTTGTCCTTCAGCTTCTCGCGCGCCGCATACAGCTTCGCACCCGCAATCGCCAGCGCACCCGCGGGCTCGAGGATGGAGCGGGTATCCTGAAACACATCCTTGATCGCGGCACACACCGCATCGGTATCCACCAGAATGATTTCATCCACGTATTTTTTGCAGATGCGGAAGGTTTCTACGCCTGCCAGCTTGACCGCCGTGCCGTCCGAGAACAGCCCCACATCGCTTAACTGCACGCGTTTTTTGGCTTTAAGCGAACGGTACATCGCGTCGGAATCGCTGGTCTGCACACCGATTATTTTGATACCAGGGCGCACCTGCTTGACGTAGGCAGCCACCCCCGAAATCAGTCCGCCACCGCCGACTGCGCAAAAAATGGCATGGATAGGCTGCGTGTGCTGGCGCAGTATTTCCATGCCTATCGTGCCCTGCCCGGCTATGACATCGGGATCGTCAAACGGATGGACGAAGCTTAACTTCTGCTTTTCCTGCAACTGCAACGCGTGGTTATAGGCATCGTTGTAGCTGTCGCCATGCAGCACGATTTTGACCGCGTCCTTGCCGAAATGCCTGACGGCATCAATCTTCACCTGGGGCGTGGTAACCGGCATCACGATGACCGCCTTGCAGCCCAGCTTTTGTGCGGACAGCGCAACGCCCTGCGCATGATTGCCGGCCGACGCGGCAATCACGCCGCGCTTGAGCTGCTCCTGCGTCAGTTGCGCCATCTTGTTATAGGCACCCCTGAGCTTGAATGAGAACACCGGCTGCATGTCTTCGCGCTTCATGAAAACCGTGTTTCCTATGCGCGCAGACAGACTGGGAGCTGCCTCCAGCGGAGATTCGATGGCCACATCGTAGACGCGGGCGGTGAGAATACGTTTGAGATAACTTTGCATAGATAAGCTGATATTGGAAATATTTGCTTAAGATTAACAGGAATTTAAGCAAATCATAATGGCTTTTGACTGCGCATGGTTCCTAAAATCAGCAATTCCTGCAATAATCACCAGCTTAATTAAAGATAAAACAAAATTGGGATAATGATGAGCATGACACAAGATGAGTTGAAACTCGCAGTAGCAAAAGCCGCGATCGCGTACATTCCCGAGGACTGCATTGTCGGAGTGGGAACCGGATCTACGGCGAATTTTTTTATCGACGAGCTGGGCAAGATCAAGCACAAAATTCGCGGCGCAGTCGCCAGCTCGGAAGCGTCGGCCAAGCGCCTCAAAGGTCACGGCATCGATGTGCTGTCCTTGAACGAGGTTGCCGAACTGCCGGTGTATGTGGATGGCGCCGATGAAATTACACGCCACCTGCATATGATCAAGGGCGGCGGCGGCGCGCTGACGCGCGAGAAAATCGTCGCCGCAGCCAGCCAAAAATTTATCTGCCTGTGCGACGCCAGCAAGCTGGTGGATGTGCTGGGCAAATTCCCGTTGCCGGTGGAAGTCATCCCGATGGCGCGCAGCTATGTGGCGCGCGAACTGGTCAAGCTCGGCGGGCATCCCAAGCTGCGCGAGGGCTTTACCACGGACAACGGCAATCTGATCCTGGACGTGCATGGCATGCAAATTCTCAATCCGGTTGAACTGGAGACCGCACTGAACCAACTCGCCGGCGTCGTCACCAATGGCCTGTTTGCGCGGCGCGGCGCCGATGTACTGCTGCTTGGTACCCCTACCGGGGTGCAGACCATTACACTCTGAATGGAATACTGAAATAAATGCGAAACAATGTAAGAGTACAATTCCATGTACATAAAATTTTAGCAGGGATACAAAATGGCCGGTAGCGAACATACATCAAGGCAGTTTGATGCCGAACTTGAGGCGGTCAGGGCACGCGTGCTGCAAATGGGCGGTCTGGTGGAGAGCCAGATCAAGCTGGCGATCGAGTCGCTGACGACGGGTGACGAGGCGCTGATGAAGCGCGTGATCGAGGACGATCATCGCGTGAATGCAATGGAAGTCGAGATCGATGAAAACTGCAATCACATCCTGGTACGTCGCCAGCCCGCGGCGGGCGACCTGCGCATGATCATGACGGTGATCAAGACCATCACCGATCTTGAACGCATCGGTGACGAGGCGCAAAAAATCTCGCGCATGGCGCTGTTGCTGTCCAAGCGGGAGAGTTTAATCCTGCCGCGCTATCACGAGATCAAGCATGCCGCCGAACTCGCGCTCAACATGCTGCACAACGCGCTGGATGCATTTGCGCGTCTGGACGTTGCAGCAGCCGCACGCGTGGTGCGCCAGGATGAACAGGTCGATGAAGAGTTTCGCGCCATCATGCGTTACCTGATCACCTTCATGATGGAAGACCCGCGTACCATTTCCACCTCGCTGGAGATTCTGTTTGTCGCCAAAGCGATTGAACGCATCGGCGACCATGCTCAGAATATGGCCGAATACGTGGTGTACATGGTCAAGGGACGCGACGTGCGCCACGTTACCGTGGAAGAAATCGAACGCGAGGCACGCGAGTAATTTTTCACATCCTTAATCTCAGCTTTCA
>JAYVKW010000188.1:0-3250 GCA_043768015.1 Gallionella sp. | reverse complement strand
CTAATATCCGATGCCCTTAAGAAACACGTCGATCGTCTCCACCGCGTCGTCGGTATAAAGATCGCGGAAGGTGTGGTCGGCGCCTTCGATCACTTTCATTTGCACCCGTTTGCCATCGGCCAGCGGCGCGACTTTCTTGCCAAGACCGACCACGACCTCGTCGCTGCCAGCGACCAAGACCAGGGTCGGTTTGCGCAGCTTAGGCAGCAGGCTCGGGGCATCCAGGCTGGGCGATTGATCATGGTAGGAAACAAAGGCGTCAGCCGTGGCTGATGTGTCGGCACAGTTGAGTAAGCCGACGTGTTCCAGCACGGTATTGCCCTTGCCGGCCTTGACCAGTTTCTGTGCTTGCTCCAGCACCGGCGCCAGCGGTTTCTGGAAGCGGCGCTGGTATTCGGCGGGGTCGGTGTTCTCGCGGATCGCCGGCGCCATCAACGCCACGGCCTGGACGATGTTCGGATTTTGTTGCGTTGCGTAAAGCGCGGTCTGTGCGCCGCCGCGCGAATGCCCCAGCAACGCGACCCGTTTTGCGCCCTGCTTTTTCAGCCAATCCACCCAGACGCCGATTTCCTCGGCGGCATCGATATTGCGATGCCGGTGCGCGGTCTGGCAGTCGTACATGCCGTGGCGGTTATCGATGCCGAGGCTGAGGTTGATGGCGAGCGTGTTGTAGCCTTTCTGCTTGAGCTGGCTCCGGAGCGCCGTTATGAGTTCCATGTCGCGATGGGCCAGCCCGCCATGCGTGATGAGGATTGCGCCGTCGGCCAGTTGCTTGCCCGTCGCGAGAGCAAGTTCGGCGTTGAGTGTTAGCCCCTTATGCTTGAGCTGTACCTCGTCGGCGTGGGTGATTGTGCTGATGAAGGCCAGCGCAATGCAAGACACGAGGAATAAATGGTTCATGTGCGATCTGTTGATGGTTTTTAGTCAAATATCTGTATCGTACCCAGCTCTTCAAATCCACCTGCACCCATTGGCTGTACTACAAGCGCGGTATTCTTTTTAATCGTCTCAAAAGATATCGAACTGATATTTACATCATGCGTAATCAAAATAAGATTTCCCTTCCCAGAAAATGAGCTTATTTGTGCTTTTAACTGGCTTTGGTGTTTTTCACCCTGATCTGGTGATAACTCCATGGGTAATGTAAGAAAATCTGTGGGGTTGCTACTTTTAAAAGACAGCATGGCTGTGTCAGTGGTACGACAGTACGGGCTATTCAGTACCTTCTCTACCGACACTTTTTGATTAACGAATTTTTCACCAATTTTTATCGCCTGTGTTTTTCCCTCTGCCGAAAGATTCCTTTCGTTTTTGCACGATGGATCGCGCAAGAAAAGGTTCGCTGCTTGTGCACTGTCTTCAGGGACAGCGGTGTGTTTCATTAGCACGACCAGCCCACCTCTTTTAAGTTTCTCCCATATTTCTGTTTGTGTGCCAGCAATGCCGAGAGCAGACTGGGATAAGAGCGCACCCGTTAATATAAAGCGGGTTATTTTCATTGATAACTCTCCAATTTATGAAAAAGACGATGATAAGTAGGATTAATTAGACTTTAGTCCGCCAGTTCCAGCGCGGCTTGAATCGCAGCCAAGCCTGCTTGTGCGCAGGCGCCGTCGATACTGTCACGCTCGGATTTTCCGGGCGGTGCCCCCGAGACGCCGATGCCACCGATGATTTGGCCTTTGGCTTCGATCAGCAAGCCGCCACCCACCAACAGCGCGCCGGGATTGTGCTGCACCTGATTCGGGATGCGCCCTTCTTGCAGCATGCCGGCGAGATCGCTGGTGGTCTGGCGGAAGCTGTTGGCGGTCCATGCCTTGCGCGTCGCGGTTTCGACGGTGTGCGGTCCGGCATAGCGATCGCGCAGCAACACCTGGTTATTGCCGCCGCGATCTACTACCGCCACTGCCACCGAGTAGCCGCGGTTGCGGCAATCGCGCAGCGCTTCCCAGGCGGCGATGCTGGCCTGCTCGACGCTGATGCTGAGAAAGTTTTGCAAGGCAGGCTCGGCCCGAGCGATGCCACTAAGGCTTACCGCAAGCAGCAGGCATCCAATTTTCAAGGCGGTCATGACAGTTCCTTCACACGGTTAAACATGCAACGAAGACTACAGGGGGCCAGGATCGGCAACCGTCGCGTTAGCGACAGCTAGTGTTGCGCAACGGACAAAGTCGTACTGTTCAGGAGAAATAGCGGCGCGGGGAAGTCCCCAGCACGCGCCGAAACATGGCGCTGAACGCGCTCGGTGTGGCGTAACCCAATTCCAGCGCGACGCGCGTCACCGACTCGCCGCGGGCGAGGCGATCCAAGGCTAGTGACAGGCGCATGGTTTGCACCCATGCACCAAAACCCAGCCCGGTTTCGCGGGTGAAAATCCGCGCCAGGGTACGGCTGCTGGCGCCGACCCAGCGTCCCCACTCGGCCAAGTCGCGGTCATCGGCGGGTTGCTCCAGCAGCGCCTGGCATATGCGCTTGGCGCGCGCATCTTGCGGAATCGGCAGGCTGATGCTTGCGCTGGACATGCCCTGCAAGCGATCTTGCAGCACGGCGATCAAGCGCGCCTCGGCGCTATCCGGTCGATATGCGGCGCCGAAATGGGCGGCTTCGAAGATCAGTTCGCGCGTCAACGCCGAGATTTCCACCGTCATGCCGTTCTGGGGCAGGGCGCGCGCTTGGACAGGGTTCACGAACAGGGAACGATAAGAGATGCCCGCTCCAGCCCGCACCTGATGCGGCATATCGCTCGGCACCCAGACCCCTTGGCGCGGCGTGATGCGCCAGCTTGCGCGGCCAACGCTGACCTGCATCACGCCCTGTTCCGCATACAGCAGTTGCCCGCGGGGGTGCCGATGCGCCGCGATCTCGTGCGCCGCATCGACTTCGGCGGCGCTGACGATGATCGGCCGCGCATCATCGATGATCTGGCCTTCGGCTGAACCGGATAGGATAAGCATGGCGCCAAGCATGAGCTTGGCGGGGGTGCTTGTCGAAAGCCTAAAAGACTATTTTCAAGGACCATTCGGACTAGAACCGTCGTCAGCGCGAACAGAATAAATGGCAAAACCTAGGGGTCAGCTTCGGATTGTTTTTCAGGTTGGTTATCCTGGCATCAAGCTTTAATGTTTGCCGTCGTCTACCAGCGTTTCAAGAAGGCCGATCAGCGCACGCCCCGGCACGCTATCGCTATCCGCCGGGAAATGCCGCACCACAATTCCGCGCGCCTCACACGCGGCTACATCCACCACAGCAG
>JAYVKW010000187.1:0-3241 GCA_043768015.1 Gallionella sp. | reverse complement strand
CTGGCGGTTTGCACGTATTTGGTCGCCACGCGCAGACGCGCGCCCTGGCGCACCGCGGACTCATAATCGAAATCGTCGCGCACCGCCACCATCATCCGGCAGCGCGCGATGTTCAAGTCCAGCGGCTGGTACAGCCCCGTACCACCGTGTTCATCCAGCACGTCCTTGCCCGCCACGCCGATGTCCGCCGCGCCATATTGCACGTAGGTAGGCACATCGCTGGCGCGCACGATGATCAAATGCACATCGGCGCGATTGGTAGCCAGGATCAGTTTGCGCGACGACTCCGGGTCTTCCAGCGCGGTGATGCCCGCCGCATTCAGCAGCGGCAGGGTTTCTTCGAAGATGCGTCCCTTGGATAGGGCGATGGTGATAGTCATCGGATTCTGCGGCTTATGCAAAGATGCGCATTCTACCGTCAAATGCGGCGCAAGTTGAAATTCGGATATGATTTGCCCTGATCTGCTTTGGGGCAGATCGGCTGGTCCCCGATTTTTTTTTGAGGATGTGAGGAGGCTGCTTGAAAAATAAATCACCCTTACCCTGAGGATTGTTACTAATCGAATGAAGCACAAGGAGTACAAACATGCCTGTTAAACACGCCATTTGGAAGGTCGGCGAACAGCCCGAGCCGCTTGTCATCACCACCCTCGTCAACGAGCAGCAACTGGAGGAGATGATTGTTCGCGCCCCGCGCATCCTCTCCAGCGAGTGGATGCTCATCGGACGGCAGGAGCAGACTGGCTTTGGCGGGCGCATCGATCTGCTTGCGATTGCACCAGATGCGTCACTTGTGTTGATTGAACTCAAGCGCGACCGAACGCCCCGAGAGATTGTTGCACAGGCGCTGGATTATGCATCTTGGGTGGAGCAATTGACGGTAGAGAAGATCGCCCAGATTTACCAGCGCTTTTCCAAGGGTAGCAATCTGGACGAGGCCTTCAAACAGCATTTTGGCGCGGAGCTTGATGAGGAGACGCTGAACCAGTCGCACCAGATCATTCTCGTGGCGTCGGAACTGGATAATTCGACTGAGCGCATCATTAACTACCTTAACGCCCGCGATATTGCGATCAACGCAATATTTTTTCAGGTGTTCCAACACGGTGACGAGAAGCTGCTCAGCCGCGCGTGGTTGATCGATCCAGGCGAGACCCAGGCCAACGCCGCAGCCACCCCAACACGAGCAGGAGGGGAGAAAGAGCCTTGGAACGGCGAGTACTATGTGTCGTTTGGTGGTCGCTCATGGGATGATGCGCGCAAATACGGATTCATCAGCGGTGGTGGCGGGAGCTGGTACAGCCAAACGCTTAAGCTACTTTCCCCTGGCGACCGGGTGTGGGTGAAAATACCTAAAACGGGCTATGTCGGTGTGGGTCGCGTCACTGAGGCCGTGCAGTCGGTCAACGATTTCAAGGTACAGACACTTGAGGGAGAAAAGTCCTGTCTTCAAGTTCTGAAAGACGCGGCGCTCTACCAGAGGAATGCGCACGACCCCGAGAAGGCAGAGTACTTCGTTCGGGTCGAATGGCTCGACACTGTTCCAGAAAGCAAGGCATTGAACGAGGTTGGACTCTTCGGCAATCAGAATACAGTCTGCCAGCCGTCAACACCCAAGTGGCGGCATACGGTGGACCGGCTCAAGACGTATTTCAAAAAATGGGAAGCCTAGTAACATCAGCAACATCAGAGAACATCAAGGGTCAGGAACATCAGGGGTCAGAGTGAATTATTTTCAGCCCACTGATTTTTGCAGAAATAAATCGACTCGGGTACTTTGATCGTCGTTAGCTTCGCCAACGCTCAAGCCACCAGTGCAATTTCACGGTGGTTGCCCGACGTTTCGAGAATCAGGCTGCCGTGGTCTTCGGTCAGTTGTTCGTTGGCGTTAAGCAGCTCAATGCCATAGACGGTGCCGTCTGGCGCAACGTCAACATTCATTTCGTCGCTGATCTTGATGGTCGTGACCGTGCCGCGTTTTTCATGGAAACGCAGGTATGCGATGTTGTATTTAGGGTCGTAGCTCAGTTTCATGTTCGCCTCCTGTCAGAAAAATTTGACTATTACGGTGATGACCAGCCAGCCGTTTTCTTCTACGGCGTAAGCCTCGATTTGCTTAACGGCATAATGCTTGCCGTTCCATTTCCCGTCAAAGGAAAAGTTCCGGCGAAATCCGGTACGGCCATGCTTTGCGGAAAACCGTTCACCTCCTTCCAGCGCCGCCCTGACTTCTTCTTCATTCGAACCCCTTTCGGCAAGGCGCTCCAAAGCATGGGGGTGAAGTCTGATTTCCATAGGCCTTTATGTGTGAAGGGGAGCTACCACGATAACACCCAGCAACTGTAATTTCAACTTTGGGAGCATCACATAATGTGGCATCCACGCCGTCTGTTATTTCAATCGCCGTATCTGCGCACCCAGCGCCGACAGCTTCGCTTCGATATGTTCATAACCGCGATCCAGATGGTAGATGCGGTCCACGATAGTCTCGCCCTGCGCGACCAATCCGGCGATCACCAGGCACGCCGACGCGCGCAGATCGGTCGCCATGATGGTCGCGCCTTCCAGCTGCGCGCAGCCTTTGATTACGGCGGTATTGCCCTCCACATCGATCTGCGCGCCCAGGCGGCGCAGCTCCTGCACGTGCATGAAGCGGTTCTCGAAAATTGTTTCGACCACCATCGCGCTGCCATCGGCAATGGTGTTCATCGCCATGAATTGCGCCTGCATGTCGGTGGGGAAAGCAGGGTAAGGCGCAGTGCGCACGTTCACGGCCCTGGGGCGCTGGTTCATTTTCAGGTTGATGGTGCTGCCTGCTGTTTGTATCGTTGCACCGGCTTCCTGCAACTTCTCCAAAATATTTTCGAGGATGTCGGCGCGTGCATCGGTCAGGGTGATGTCGCCGCCCGCCGCTGCCGCTGCCACCAGAAAGGTGCCGCTCTCGATGCGATCCGGCATGATGTGGTGGCTGGCACCGTGCAGTCTTTCCACGCCGGTGATGTTGATGGTGTCACTGCCCGCCCCTTCTATTTTTGCCCCCATGGCGATCAGGCAATGCGCCAGATCCACCACTTCCGGTTCGCGTGCTGCGTTTTCCAGAACGGTCACGCCGTCCGCCAGCACTGCCGCCATCATCAGGTTTTCCGTGCCGGTGACGCTGACCAGATCGAAAAATATCCGTGCGCCCTTGAGCCGCGCGCGCCCATTACGCCGTCCATTACCTTGGGGCACTTGCGCGTGA
>JAYVKW010000186.1:0-7134 GCA_043768015.1 Gallionella sp. | reverse complement strand
TGCGCAAACCGCGCATGATGTTGGCGAGGTGCAAGCGGTTATTTACCTCCAGGGTGAAATGTAGTCCGGAATATTCGCCTTCATGGGTAAAGTTGATGTTCTCGATGTTGGCTTCCGCTTCGGCGATCGCGGCGGAAACTTTTGCCAGCACGCCGCGCTGGTCGGCGACCAGCAATTTGATGTTGACATCGAAGGCCCGGGTGATGTTCTTGTCCCACGCCACATCCAGCCATTGCTCACCACTGCTGCGCCCACGGCGCAAGGTAGGGCAATCGTGAGTATGCACCAGCAAGCCCTGCCCGCTTTTAATTACACCAACAATAGGATCGCCCGGAATCGGACGGCAACACGGGGCGAACTGCACCGCCATGCCTTCCGTGCCCTGTATGGTGATGACCGGGTTGGCCGCCGTTACATAAGGCACCGTTTCACCGATGCTGGCCAATTGTCGCGCCACGACCATGTTGAGACGCCGACCCAGACCGATGTCGGCGAGAATATCCTGGCGCGTTTTGATCCCGGTATCCTTGAGCAGCTTGTTCCAGTGCGCTTCGTCCATGTCCTGAGCTTTGACCCCCAACGCGCTCAGCGCCTGATTGAGCAGACGTTCGCCAAGTTGCGCCGATTCACCGGACTGCATGGTCTTGAGATAATGACGGATCTGGCTGCGTGCCTTGCTGGTGGCGACATAACCCAGCCAGGCTGGATTGGGGTTGGCATGCGAAGCGGTAATGACTTCTACGCGATCACCATTCCTGAGTTCGGTGCGCAATGGCACCAGCTCATGATTCACCTTGACGGCGATGCAACGATTGCCGATGTCGGTGTGCACGCTGTAAGCAAAATCCACCCCGGTCGCACCACGCGGCAGCGAAAGTATCTTGCCCTTGGGCGTGAATACATACACTTCATCGGGGAATAGATCCACTTTGAGGTGTTCGAGAAACTCAGAGGAATCGCTGCTCTGGCTCAGGCTTTCCAGCAGTTCCTGCAACCACTGGTGGGTTTTCTTGTGCAGGTCGTTGATCGATTCATGACCGCTCTTGTACAGCCAATGGGAAGCGACGCCGGCATCGGCGATCTTGTGCATCTCATGGGTGCGTATCTGGATCTCGATGGGCGTGCCAAAAGGCCCGAACAGCGTGGTGTGCAGCGATTGATAGCCGTTCACTTTGGGGATGGCGATGTAATCCTTGAACTTGCCGGGAATCGGTTTGTATAAACCATGCAACGCGCCGAGCGCCACATAGCAGGAAGCAAAATCATTCACCAATACGCGAAAACCGTAGATATCCAGTACCTCGGCAAAGGCCAGTGACTTGCTCTGCATCTTTTTGTAGATGCTGTAGATGTCCTTTTCCCGGCCGGTGACATCCGCCTCGATGTGATGCTCGGCGAGCCGTTGCCGTAACGCTTCAAGTATCTTGCCGACCACTTCGCGGCGGTTGCCGCGCGCCACTTGCAGGGCTTTTGCCAGAACCGCGTAGCGGTTGGGATGCAAATGTTTGAAGCTTAAATCTTCCAGTTCGTGGTGCAGGTCGTTCAGGCCGAGGCGATTGGCGATCGGCGCGTAGATTTCCATGGTCTCGCGGGCGATGCGCTCGCGCTTGTCGTGCGCCATGGAGTCAAGCGTGCGCATGTTGTGCAGCCGGTCGGCCAGCTTGATGAGGATGACGCGCACGTCGCGCGCCATCGCCAGCAGCATCTTGCGAAAGTTTTCTGCTTGCGCGTCTTCGCGGGTCTCGAACTGGATCCGGTCCAGTTTGCTCAACCCCTCGACCAATTGCGCGACCGGCTGGCCGAATTTCTCAGCGACTTGTTCGGTGGTGGTGTTGGTGTCCTCCACCACGTCGTGCAGCAGCGCCGCGATGATGGCCTGCGCATCGATGTGCAGCGGCGTCAGGATGCGCGCAACAGCGATAGGATGGGAGATATACGGGTCGCCGGAATGGCGCATCTGGCCCTGATGCGCTTCACGGCTGAATTCAATCGCTACGCGGACGTGTTCGACATCCTTCGGTTTAAGATAGGTGGAGAGTTCCTCGATTAAAAGATCGGTGTCGGACATGCATTATTTTAATCTTGGATCACGTTGATTACGCCTGCCCGCGATTCAGGATTTCCTTGCCCACCTTGCCCTCGCTGATTTCACGCAGCGCGACGACGGTGGGTTTGTCCTTGCTGTTTTCCACCAGATGCGCCGCGCCATTGGCCAATTGACGTGCGCGGTAGGCGGCGACCAGCGTCAGTTCAAAGCGATTCGGGATTAGTGTGAGACATTCTTCGACGGTTATACGTGCCATGATTTACTCCGATTTTTGTAGGACACCGCTATAAATCCAAACCCCGTCGCGATACTGCGTTGCTCAAGAAATTTTATCGCTTACATATAAAACATATGTTGCGTGCTAAAATTTCTTTCGCGCCTTGTCTCGCTTATAACCAGCCACCAGGTTGTCGTTTTTTGACAACCTAGTGGAATGGCTAGTTGTTCCATCAGGATTTTGAATTTATAGAGGCGTCCTGTAATTGATTGATTAAGGCCTGGTGACGAGCCAATTGCCTTGCGCATCCCAGTCTGGCGGAAAGGATCACCGCATTCAGTTCGCGCAACGCTTCGTTCAGGTTGTCGTTGATAATAACATAATCGAACTCGGCGACATGGGCGATGTCCTCGCGCACCGCTGCCATGCGTTTGGCGATTACCGCATCATTATCCTTGCCGCGCCCCTTCAGGCGTTGTTCCAGCGCTTCCATGGACGGCGGCAGGATGAAAATACTGATGCTTTGCGGAAACAGGCGGCGAATTTGCGCCGCGCCCTGCCAGTCAATTTCCAAAAGAATATCCCGCCCCTTGGTGATTTCCTGATTGATCCAGGTTTGCGAGGTCCCATAAAGATTGCCATAGACTTCCGCGCTTTCCAGGAACTCGCCGCGCTTCGCCATCGCGAGGAAAGTCTCGCGGCTGACAAAATGATAGTCCTTGCCGTCATGTTCGCCCGGACGGGGGCCGCGCGTGGTGTAGGAGACCGATAAAGCAATGTGCGGATTGATGTTGAGCAAGGCGTGTACCAAACTGGTCTTGCCTGCACCGGATGGCGCGCTGATGACGAATAGGTTTCCCGGCATGGCTTACTCCATTTCCATTTTAAAACAACAATAATAATTATGTAGGGTGCGTTCCACGCACCATCATCGTTGGGTTGGTGCGTGGAACGCACCCTACGACATAGCACTTATAATTTGGAAATGGAATTACTCCAAATTCTGAATTTGTTCGCGCATTTGCTCGATGAGTATTTTCATCTCCATCGCGCTGCGCGACACTTCCGCATCGACCGATTTTGCGCCCAGCGTGTTGGCTTCGCGGTTCAGTTCCTGCATCAAAAAGTCCAGCCGTTTGCCCACCGCGCCGCCTGATGAGAGGATGCGGCGCATTTCGGTGAGATGGCTGGCCAGCCGCGACAACTCTTCATCCACGTCTATCTTGGTGGCGAACAACGCGATTTCCTGACGGATGCGCTCGTCGCTGATACCCTGTGTCCCGGCTTCCTGTATCGGGGCGTTTTGCATCGCGTCGCGCAAGCGGGTGATGAGCTTTTGCTCATAGGCGGCGATTGCGGCGGGCACATGCGGCATCACGCCAGCACGTAACGACTCGATCTTGTCCACGCGCTGCAACAAGAAATCCTTGAGTTTTTCGCCTTCCCGGGCGCGTGTAGCGGAGAACTCCTGCAATGAAATTTGCAGCAAGCCGAGCAGGGTGGCGCGTAATTCGTCCGCCGAGGCGGCGGGTGTTTCCAGCACGCCGCTCCAGCGCAACACATCGGCCACGCTCAAGGTTCGCGCATCGGGCAGCGCGGCTTGTACTTCCTTGTTCCATGCGGCGAGTTGTTGCAGCAAATCGCGATTCAGTGCGGCGCCGCTTTGCGCGGATCGCACCGCATAGTTGATGCGGCACTCCACCTTGCCGCGCTGCAATTGCGCGGAGATCGTTTCGCGCAGCACACCCTCGAAACCGCGCAATTCATCCGGCATGCGCAACTGAATGTCCAGATAGCGATGGTTGACCGCGCGCAGTTCGAGTGTCAGTGAACAGTCGTTTAGTTCAGCGCTGGCAGTGGCGTAACCGGTCATACTGAGAATCATGGTAAGGGCTTTCGAATAAAAGGCTGGGCTGGAGCGGCGCATTATATTACGATTGCACCCTGTGAAATTTTCCCTTTGCCTATGAACTTCTCGATACACCAGGCCAGCCATATCGGCAATCGCAAATTCAATCAGGACCGCGTTGCGTATGCCTACACCAACGATGCGTTGTTATTGGTGCTGGCGGACGGCATGGGCGGGCATCTGCACGGGGAGCTGGCGGCGAGCATGGCTATCGATACCTTTGTCGAATCATTTGGCCGGCGTGCGCAGCCGCGTATTGCCAATCCAGATGAATTCATCCTGGCAACCATGCGCTATGCCCACGAGCGCATCATGAAGTTTCCTCACGACAAAGACATGGGCGGTTTTCCCGGGACGACCTGTGTCGCCGTACTGATACAGGACGGCAAGATGTATAGTGGCCACGCCGGGGACTCGCGCCTGTACTTGCTGCGCGACGGCGCGGTATTGGCCGGGACGAACGATCACTCGGTGGTGCAGCAGTGGGTCGAGTCGGGCCAGCTCTCTGCCGATGAAGCGCGTGTCCATCCGCAGCGTAACCATATCACCAACTGCCTGGGCGGTATCGAAGACGTATACTATATGGAGCCAGGCGAACCCGTCGCATTGCGGTCCGGCGATGTCTTGTTGCTCGCCAGCGATGGCCTGTGGGGGCCGTTCACCAATAGGGAACTGGCCGAATCATTTTTCGCGCTTCCCGTTGCGGAAGTATTGGATGGCTTGATCGGGCTCGCCTTGAAGCGCGAAGACGGACGTTCGGATAACGTCACCGGCGTGGTGGTGCGCTGGGGTAACAGTGAAGCCGCCCACGATACCGCTGATCCGATCAGTCACGTCCTCGAGATTTTATAGCTATTCCACTTGTACCTTGCCCCGTTCACCTTTTAACGAGAATTTATTATGCGCCCCAGTCTAAGATCACCCGACCAGTTGCGTGAAATACGCATCACCCGCCACTACACCAAGCACGCCGAAGGTTCGGTGCTGATAGCGTGCGGCGACACCCAAGTCATCTGCACCGCCAGCGTCGAAGAAAAAGTCCCGCCGCATAAAAAGGGCAGCGGCGAAGGCTGGATCACGGCGGAATATGGCATGTTGCCGCGTTCCACCGGCGAGCGCATGAGCCGGGAAGCCGCCAAGGGCAAGCAATCCGGACGCACCCAGGAAATCCAGCGCCTGATTGGGCGCAGCCTGCGCGCGGTGGTGGATTTGCAAAAACTCGGCGAGCGCACCATCCAGATCGATTGCGACGTGATCCAGGCTGACGGCGGCACCCGCACCGCCAGCATCACCGGCGCGTTTGTCGCGCTGCACGATGCGGTGAGCGGCTTGCTCGGCAAAGGGCTGATCAAGGAATCCCCACTCAAGGATTTCATCGCCGCGATCTCTGTCGGCATCTATCAGGGCACACCGGTGCTGGATCTGGATTACCTCGAAGACTCCGCCTGCGACACCGACATGAACGTGGTGATGCTGGGCAGCGGCCATTTCGTCGAAGTGCAGGGCACTGCTGAAGGTCACGCTTTTACCCGCGCCGAGATGGATACGCTGCTGGAACTGGCGAAGTCCGGCATCGCCGAGTTGATCGCGATGCAGAAAGCGGCGTTGCAAAATTAGCAGAACCGTCATTCCGGCGCAGGCCGGAATCCAGCGGTTTTATCCAACAATGCCTTTGGTTTTGTCCCGCTTTGCGGGGGGCTTTTAACTGTCTGGATTCCGGCCTGCGCCGGAATGACGGCATAGGGTATATCGGTAAATGCAAAAACTCGTCATCGCCTCCAACAACCCCGGCAAGCTGCGCGAATTCCAATTCCTGTTGCAACCGTTCGGCATCGAGGTGCTGACGCAGGCGCAACTCGGTATCGAAGAAGCCGAAGAACCACACGCCACCTTCGTCGAGAACGCCCTCGCCAAGGCGCGCCATGTCAGCCGCTTGAGCGGCCTGCCTGCGCTGGCGGATGATTCTGGCATCTGCGTCGCAGCACTTGGCGGCGCGCCCGGCGTACAATCTGCGCGCTATGCGGGAGACAATCCCAAGTCGGATGTGCGCAACAATGAAAAATTATTGCGCGACATGCAGGGCGTAGCAGATCGCCGCGCGCATTACTACTGCGTGCTGGTGCTGCTGCACCATGCCAACGACCCGCAGCCGCTGATTGCAGAAGGCGAATGGCATGGCGAAATCGCGCACGAGGAACGCGGTGACGGCGGCTTCGGCTACGACCCGCTGTTCTGGCTGCCGGAGTTCGGCAAGACCAGCGCGCAACTGGAGCGCGAACAAAAACACGCGATCAGCCATAGAGGCAAGGCGTTGCGGGTGTTGCTGGAAAAGTTGAAGGTTTTGTAGGGCCATTGCCTGACGCAGGCTGTTGTTTATCCATACTCTCACAACCATGACCACCCACCTCTTGCAACCCATCGCCCTCAAACGGGTGCCCGGACAAAAGTTTTTCGTATCGCAAGCCGTGAATTTCCGGGCTTTGCCGCCGCTGTCGCTGTACATCCACATTCCGTGGTGTGTGCGTAAATGCCCGTATTGCGATTTCAATTCGCACGAGGCGCGCGGAGTGGTTCCAGAAAAGGAATATGTTGCGGCATTGATCCGCGATCTGGAGATGGCCTTGCCGTTAATCTGGGGGCGCAAGGTGTATACGGTGTTCTTCGGCGGTGGCACACCCAGTCTGTTGAGCGGCGAAAGCGTCGCGGAAATTTTGCGCAACGTGCGCATGCTTTTGCCGCTCGATCTCGGCGCCGAGATTACGCTGGAGGCCAATCCCGGTACGGTGGAGGCGGCGCGCTTTGCGGCTTATCGCGAAGCGGGAGTGAATCGTTTATCGATGGGCATCCAGAGTTTCAACGACACGCATCTGCAGGCGCTGGGGCGCATCCACTCTGCCGATGAAGCCAGGCGCGCGATCGCCATCGCGCAGCAGCACTTCGATAATCTCAATCTCGATCTGA
>JAYVKW010000185.1:0-22268 GCA_043768015.1 Gallionella sp. | reverse complement strand
GCGGCGCCGATGGTTTCGCTGCCCATTTTGTTTTGATTTGCCATAATTTTTCTCCTCGTAATGTTTAGGCTGGTTGTGTTTAGATCGCCACCAGATGATCTTTGATCATCAGCACGACGATCAGCGCCAGGATGTATTTGGTGGAGCCAACGATGAGGCCCAGCTTGAGCGGCGTGCCGCCTGCCTGGCGCAGTTCCTTGAAGTCGATAAAGCCACCCAGGCCAACCAGGCCAAAGCCGAACACCCATTGCATCACGAGGCGCAGCATTTTGATCGTCTCTGACGCGGGAGGCCCGCCCTTGAGGCCGACATCGCCGAAGGCACCCATGCTGGTGAAGAACACCATGGCCATGAAGCCGATGACAAACACCGGGAATTTTTCCACCAGCAGCGTGCCCAGCCCTTTTTTCTTGCCTGTGCTATCGGCGTCGTCCTTGCCGGCCCAATACCAGACCGTTACCGCGAATACGGCGAAGGGTATGGAGATCACGCGCATGATGTTCCATATCTCGGCGACCGATACTGCGGTGCCCGGCGCCACATTGGGGTTGAACGCGAGCGCTGCGGCCAGCACCTGGCCCGAGTTGAGTATGCCGGTGCCGATCCAGGCGCCGTACTGCAGGTCGGTGAGGTCGAGTGCGTGGCCGATGAACGGGCTGATGAACATAGTGATGATACCGAAGCCCAGTATCGTGGCGATGGCATAGGCAACATGACTCGCCTTGGCTTCCACTGCCGGTGCGGTGGCTACCGCAGCGCTGACGCCGCAGATGCTCAGGGCATTGGCCATTACGCCAGTCATGGAGCGGTCCAGGCCGAATACCTTGCCCAGCCACAGCACCATGATGATGGTCAGGATGACAAAGCCGCCGATCAGGAAGATCGCCATGGCACCCAGCTGGACGATGGCCGAGAAGGTGTAGAGCGAACCCAGCATGATAATACCGGTCTTGATCATCAGGCGGGACAGCTTGAAGCCGTTGCTGAAGATCTCCGGCATGGTTCCGCCGAAGAGCACGTTGCGGTAAAGCATGCCGCAGATGATGCCGAGCAGGATGTAGTTGAGGTGGGTGACCTTGATGAGCCAGCCCTTCGTGCCGAAGACCTCGGCACTGCCCATCCAGGGTTCGATCCAGAATCGGATCACCACCATGGTGACTATAATCAATGCAAGGCCGGGAAGTGCGCTGGGAAGCTGACGGAAAAAACCAGGGGATTCGTTACTCATAATGCCTCCTTAACTTAAGTTTGGACGACAGGTAATGAACTACTATTATTATTCTGGTATGACATAGGCGCATGAATAGCAACTATGCGGAGCGTATTAAACGCCACAACTGATTTTTTGGCAAGCAACGTCAATTGCTTAGTGACGGCTGTGCTTGCCACACCAGCATAAGGTTGTTGGAGGGCATCTCATATGTCGCTCAGTTTTTTCAACGGGTCGCGAAGCTCAGTGGCGTGCTCGAACTCCAGTTTCTTCGTGACTTGCAGCATTTCCTTTTCCATCCGGGTGATTTGTTTGGAAACGCGGCATAATTGCGCCATCATCGTAATAGTCACCGAGGACTGAGGGACAAGGGACAAGGAGCAAGAGGCAAGGACTGGGGAGGAAGGCGCTTGCCGGAGAAGATGATCCACTGATCGCGCTGGCCGACAACATTGCCAGATCCACCCGTTTTATGCTGAATAATAACGAGCGAGCATGCCACAACACACTATTACCAAGCACACTGACGGCAACATGAGCCCCCAAGGCCTGGTATCAGGCCGCCAGCGTTTTGCCGGACTTTGTTTATGATGCCGCGCAGGCTGCGGCGATCGATGAGCTGGATGTGCTCTGGCATCAGTTGGTCGATTTCAAATCGAAACGCAATCAGTTCCTGGGACGCAGCCTGCTCAGCCCGGAGGTGCCCAAGGGTTTGTATCTGTGGGGTGGTGTCGGGCGCGGCAAGACATTTTTGATGGATGCGTTTTATGCCTGCCTGCCGTATCGCCGCAAACGCCGCATCCACTTTCACAATTTCATGGCCGAGGTTCATCACGAGACGAAGGCACTGGCCGGTGAAGATGATCCGCTGATCGCGCTGGCCGACAACATTGCCAAGTCCGCCCGTCTGCTGTGTCTGGATGAATTTCACGTCGATGATATTGCCGATGCGATGATACTGGGGCGGCTGATAACGGCGCTGTTCGAACGGGGCGTGGTGCTGATGACCACTTCCAACTTCCCGCCTGATGGCCTGTACGCACATGGTTTGCAGCGGCAAAACTTCTTGCCCGTGATCGAACTGCTCAAGCGTGAGTTGAAAGTGTTGAACATAGAAAGCGGCAATGACTATCGCCTGCGGGCGATGACCCGCGAGCCGCTGTTCCTCGTGGCGAACAATGCCGAAGGCGATGTCCGGGGCAATGCCAGGGGCGATGCCGCCAACGAGGCGCGCATGGCGGCGTTGTTCGATAAGATAGCCGGGGAGACGCGGCGCGATGAGCCGCATGTCGAAGTGCTGGGCCGTCTGATCCCGGTGAAAAGAACCGCCCACAATGTGGTCTGGTTCGATTTCAAGGAGCTGTGCGGCGGAACGCACTCGCAACCCGATTACCTAGAGATCGCCCACCGGTTCCCCACTGTGTTTGTGTCGCACATCCCGCAACTGACCACTGATCTCGCCGCCGAGGCGCGGCGCTTTACCTGGCTGATCGATGTGTTTTACGACAATCATGTCAGGCTGGTGGCTTCGGCAGCGATCTCACTGGAAGATATATTCGCCGATGATATATCGTTCGGCGAATCTTCCCGTACTGCCAGCCGCTTGACCGAGATGCAATCCCAGCGCTATCTGAAACAGTTGCATCATTCGCAAAGAGTTACATTGTAGGAGCGAGCTCAGATTTCACAACGGCGAGATCAGCACGCTCTCGCGCAGTTTCTTCAACTGGTCGCGCAATTCGGTGGCGCGTTCGAACTCCAGATTCTTCGCGGCTTGCAGCATTTCCTTCTCCAGCCGCTTAATCTCTTTTGACACATCTTTCTCGCTCATCGCCAGATATTTCGCTTGCTCCTGCGCGGCCTTGAGCTGGGTGCGTGCGGCATCCGGTTCGTACATGCTTTCGATAATGTCCTTGATGCGCTTCTGCACGCCTTGCGGGGTGATGTTGTGGGCGAAGTTATACGCCACTTGCTTGATGCGCCTGCGGTCGGTCTCGTCTATTGCGCGGCGCATCGAGTTGGTAATCTTGTCGCCGTACAGGATCGCCTTGCCGTTGATGTGGCGCGCGGCGCGGCCTATGGTCTGGATCAGCGAACGTTCGGAGCGCAAAAAGCCTTCCTTGTCGGCATCCAGTATCGCCACCAGTGACACTTCGGGGATGTCCAGCCCTTCGCGCAGCAGGTTGATGCCGATCAGCACGTCGAACATGCCGAGGCGCAGGTCGCGGATGATCTCGACGCGCTCGACAGTCTCGATATCGGAATGCAGGTAGCGCACCTTGATGCCGTGCTCGGAAAAATAATCGGTGAGGTCTTCCGACATGCGCTTGGTCAGCGTGGTGACCAGCACACGCTCGCCCTGCTTGACGCGCAGGTTGACCTCGGACATCAGGTCGTCCACCTGGTTGGTGGCGGGACGCACTTCGATGATCGGATCGACCAGCCCGGTGGGGCGCACCAGTTGCTCGACCACCTGGCCGGTGTGCTCGGCCTCGTAAACGGATGGCGTGGCGGAAACGAACACGCTCTGGCGCATCACCTTTTCGAATTCGTCGAAGCGCAGCGGACGATTGTCCATTGCAGAAGGTAGACGGAAGCCGTAATTAACCAGGTTTTCTTTGCGCGCGCGGTCGCCTTTGTACATGCCGCCGATCTGCGGCATCATCACGTGGCTTTCGTCCAGGAACATCAGCGCATTGGGCGGAAGGTAATCGATCAGCGTTGGCGGGGGCGCTCCTGCCGGACGCCCGGACAGATGGCGCGAATAGTTTTCGATGCCCTTGCAGAAACCGATCTCGTTGAGCATTTCCAGATCGTGGCGGGTGCGCTGTTCGATGCGCTGCGCCTCGACCAATTTGTTTTCGCGCTGATAGAACGCGATGCGCTCGGCCAGCTCGACCTTGATGGTTTCCAGCGCGGACAGCACGGTGGCGCGCGGTGTGACGTAATGGCTGGACGGATACACGGTGTAGCGCGGCATTTTTTGCAGGATGTGGCCGGTGAGCGGATCGAACAGCGACAGGGTTTCCACTTCATCATCGAACAAGGTCACGCGCAACGCGGATTCGTTGCTCTCCGCCGGAAAGATGTCGATCACGTCGCCGCGCACGCGGAATTTTCCACGCGAAAAATCGATCTCGTTGCGCTCGTACTGCATCTCAATGAGGCGCTTGATCACGTCGCGCTGGTGCATTTTTTCGTTATGACGCAGATGCAAAATCATGCCATGGTAATCCACCGGATCGCCGATGCCGTAGATCGCCGACACCGTCGCGACGATCACGCAGTCTTCACGCTCCAGCAGCGCCTTGGTGGCAGACAATCGCATCTGCTCGATCTGTTCGTTGATGCTGGAATCCTTTTCGATATACACATCGCGCGACGGCACGTAGGCCTCGGGCTGGTAATAGTCGTAGTAGGAGACGAAATACTCGACCGCGTTTTCCGGAAAGAAATCGCGCAACTCGGAATACAGTTGCGCCGCCAGCGTCTTGTTCGGCGCCATGACCATCGCCGGACGGCCGAGCTGCGCGATCACATTCGCCATGGTGAAAGTCTTGCCCGAGCCAGTCACGCCGAGCAGCGTCTGGAACGACAAGCCGTCGCGTATACCCTCGACCAGTTGCGCGATGGCCGTAGGCTGATCGCCCGCCGGTTCGAACGGCTGGTGCAGGCGGTAGGGGCTGTTGGGGAAGGTTAGGATGGTCATGGCTTTTGAAAACCAAACCCCTCCCGGCCTCCCCAACCCCCCAGCCCCCTTGTCAGGGGGAGAGCCAGGGGAGGAGTTTGCGCTTCCCCCCTGACAAGGGGGTACCGAGGGGGGGTTAGCTTTTGATTGCTTTGGGGGAGTATCTTCACATTCATCGCAGTTCACATTACTCAGTATCAATCGTACGCTTGATCACATCGATATACCGCACCAAATCATCATAAACGCCGCTGATGTTATGCAACGCATCGTTGTTGGTATAACGAATCAGCTTCAACCCATGGTTGCTCAAAATCCGCGTTCTTGCCGCATCGTATTTGACGGCCTCTGCATGGCTGTCGCCATCAATTTCAATCACCAACCTAAGGGATGAGCAGTAAAAATCGACAATAAACTCGTCGATAGGTTTTTGCCTCAGGAATTTGTAATCAGCGAATTGGCACAGGCGCAAAACTTCGTTCCAGATTTTTTGTTCGGCGGCAGTTGGATTTTTGCGGTTAGCGCGGGCGAGTTCGGTTAACTTGGAATTGTAGGGGAGAAAACCCAACCTCTCTCGGCCTCTTAACCCCTCCCCACCTCCCCTTGTCAGGGGAGGAGCTTTTGCTTCCCCCCTGACAAGGGGGGACTGAGGGGGGTTCAGCGGTTGATTGCTTTTTGGGAATGACTTAATCAAGGGTATAATTTCGCAAAGTTCAGCGACTGATTTTAGCACGCGAACATCATCTAACCGACCTTAAGGAAACATCTTGGAACTTTCGAAACGCGTACAGGCGATCAAGCCCTCCCCCACCCTCGCCGTCACCGCCCGTGCGGCGAAGCTGAAAGCAGAAGGAAAAGACATCATCGGGCTGGGCGCGGGCGAGCCGGATTTCGATACGCCTCAGCACATCAAGGATGCGGCGATCGCGGCGATTAACAAGGGTTTCACCAAATATACCGCAGTAGGCGGCACACCCTCACTCAAGCAGGCGGTGATCGCCAAGTTCAAACGCGACAATGGGTTGGATTACACCGCGAAACAGATTCTGGTTTCGTGCGGCGGCAAGCAGAGCTTTTTCAACCTCGCGCTGGCGGTGATCAATCCCGGCGACGAGGTGATCATTCCCGCGCCGTACTGGGTGTCCTACCCGGACATCGTGCTGATCGCGGAAGGCAAGCCGGTGATCGTGCAGGCGGGCATCGAACAGGGTTTCAAGATGACGCCCGCGCAACTGGAAGCGGCGATCACCCCGAAGACCAAGATGGTGGTGATCAACAGCCCGAGCAATCCATCCGGCGCGGTGTACACGCTGGCAGACTTGCAGGCGCTCGGCGCGGTGTTGCGCAAACATCCGCAAGTGTTGATCTCGACCGACGACATGTACGAGCACATCGCGCTGACCGATGCGAAGTTCGTCAATATCCTGAATGCCTGTCCTGATTTGTATCCGCGCACCATGGTGCTAAACGGCGTTTCAAAATCGTACGCGATGACCGGCTGGCGCATCGGCTATGCGGGCGGGCCTGAGCACATCATCACTGCGATGGAAAACGTGCAGTCGCAAAGCACGTCGAATCCGACTTCGATCTCGCAGGTGGCCGCAGAAGCCGCGCTGAATGGCGATCAGGGCTGCATCACGCCGATGCTGAAGGCGTTCCGCGAGCGGCACGTGTTCGTGGTGCATGCGCTGAACAAGATTCCGGGGGTGAAGTGCATCATGGCGGGCGGCGCGTTCTATGCCTTCCCGGATGTGCGCCCGGCCATCGCCAAACTACATCAGCGCGGCGCGATCAAAGCTGCGACCGATGTAGCGCTGTCCGAATATTTACTGGAAAGCGGCGGTGTGGCCGTGGTGCCGGGATCGGCCTTCGGTAGCGAAGGTTACATCCGCTTGTCGTTCGCCACTTCGATGGACAATCTGCACAAGGCATTGGAGCGGTTGGCCAAGGCGCTGGTTTGATTCGTTCGAAACGCGGGCTGATCTGAAGCGTTCTGTTCTATAGCCGGGCCATTTAACTCAGGGAGCGTAACGTAAAGTGGGATTGTCTATCGCTCCACCCATTTGCAGATCGACAGGCGCTATCCCATCGTGCATAGACAGACTGACGTTCATCTTTCCCGACAATTGTTGCTTGGTGACATCAAACGTAGCAGTTGCATTCAACACACCAGCCGCAACTTTCACCTGCTTGAAGTGATAGATATTGTTGGCATATGAGATGACGCCGCTGAGCCCATCAAAATGAGTCCTGCCGCCATGCAAGTTTTCCCTGCTGTGCATACGCGCGGTTTCAACGATGTCCATGCCGCTGATCATCCCGTTAGTAGCCATGAAACTGCCGTCCAGCACCATGGAATCGGCCAGGCCGGCTAAATCGACCGAGGTCATTTTGAAGCGCGCCGAGCCTTCGGCATTCCCATCCAGCAACTTGCTCAGCTTCTGCATCGTGATCGTTTTTGCGCTTAGCGCGCCTTGCGCGCGCCAGCCTGAACGCCAGTTGATATTTGCATTCCCATGCACGACACCCCCCAGTATCCGGGCATCGAAATCGCTGATCTGTAACTCGTCCTTGCTTAACACACCTTTTGCATTCATCTCATCAAACGACCAATTCGGCAACAACGGCAAAGCACTGGCGCGCACCGTTATGGCGACTTGTAGTTTGTTTTCCGGAGTGGCATTAATCCCCAACGTGAATTTGCCGGCATTTGCGCGCAAATTAGCTTGCGTGAATTTGCCAACCGGGCTGAAATTCAACTCGCCCTCTACACCGGTCAACTGGAAGGCATCCGCATCCAGCGTGCCCTGGCTGATCACCATGCGACTCACCGGATATTGGTCATCTTTGGCCAATTGTTGCAGCCATGCAGTTGCATTTTGTAACCCGGCGCCGCTGACTTTGACATCTTTAAACTCGACACTGCCGATCGGCTTTTTATCGCCGAAAAAGCCGGTGATTTCAAAATTTATTTGCGCCTCCTTGGCCTGAAACTGCTTCACCTCGCCAATATATATCTCACCCAATTCCAGACGCGGCGTGGGCAGAATACGTCCGGACAAATAGCCTATGTGCACCGGCTGATGTAATCTTGTGGACAGCAGTTGTTGGACCTTGGGCATGTAATCCCGCATCGGCAATACATAAGGGACGACAAACAACACGCCGGCCAGCAGCACCAGCAAGAACACCCCCAGCTTGAACACAAATCCCACCAGCCTGCCCCACGCAAATGGCTTGCGGCGGATCCGTGCAACGGGGGTTGGTTTTTCAACATGGCGGGTGTCGGCAACGGGGTATTCAGCCTGATGAGCAACTCGCTCTGCGTTGGCCTTGGCAACTTCAAGCGCCCGCTGTTCAGCTTCAGCCCAAATCTTGGCTTGGGCATCGCCCTGTTGTTTGGCTTGCGCTTCCGCAACGATGCGCTGTTCGTCCGCGATACGCTCCTGCGCTTTTCGTTTGATTTGTTCCTGGCTGGGTTTGCTCTCGACCGGTTCACTCGCGGCAGGCGGGGGTACTTGTTGTTTGACAGGCTGCCGGACATCCGCAGGCTGAATTGTTTTCGCAATATCGCTGGGCTGTTGCGCGGCACTGACTTGCTGCGCGGGCTGGTACTCTTTATGCGGCTCGGCTGAGCGCTGAGGTTCATCAATCTGGAATGCATCAAAAGCAAATGCATCCGGCTTCTTGGCCGCAGGGACAGCTTCAGTAGCCTGCGCTGCTTCACGTGCTTGCTTGGCTATGAGCTCGGCTGCTACTTGCGCTTTGGCAGCCCCTTCTTCCTCAGCTTTTATACGAGCATGCGCCTTGGCCGCAGCCTCAAGACGCGCCTTGGCTTCCTGCTCTGCCCTTAGCCTGGTCGCTTCCAGTTCGATATGCATCTGCGCAGCTTCTTGTTCGGCCTTTACACGCGCGGCCTCGGCCTGTTCCCGTTCCCTGGCGGCGGCCTCAAGACGCAGCTTGGCCTCTTGCTCTGCTTTCAATCTGGCGGCCTCGATCTCGTCGCGCACCCTCTTGGCTGCCTGCTCTGCTATCAAACGCGCAGCTTCGAGTTCGTCAAGCACTCTTTGCGCTTCTTGTTCGGCTTTTAACTTGGCAGCTTCGATCTCGTCACGCACTTTTTGGGCTTCTTGTTCCGCCTTCACATGCGCAGCCTCGGCTTGTTCTCGCGCCTTGGATGCAGCCTCAAGACTCAGCTTGGCCTCTTGTTCGGCTTTTATTCTGGCGGCATCGAACTCGTCGCGCGCTTTTTTGGTTTCATGCGTCGCTTTCGAACGCACAGCTTCGGCTGTTTGTTGCTGCTCCTTGATTGCAGCCTCAAGGCTCAGCTTGCTCTCTTGATCATTTTTCAACTTGTTAGACTCGAGCTCGTTACGCGCCCGCTTGGCTTCCTGCTCTGCTTTCAGGCGGGTGGCTTCCTCGTTGGCGCGACGCGCCGTTTCTTCACGGATTTTGGCGGCATCCTGCTCAGCGTTATGAAGGATGGCTGCAGCTTCCCGCTGCGCCTTTATTTTTGCCGCATCGATTTCCTTTTTGGAATTTTCTTCAGCCGCCACCCTCAAATTTTTAACGTTGTCCGGCACGATTGCCGGCGCTTCAGGTGGTGATACAGGAAACCCAGTCAAAAAATCCAATTCGCCGCCATCGTCTTCCACCGTTTGCTTTTTTTGCGGTGTAGCCATCTTGGCGGGAACAGACATTTTGGTCTGAACAGACATCTTGGAAGGCACGGCTATCTTTGGACTTTTGCCGACCACGTCTTTATTCTGGATGAAGCCGCTCTTTTCCAACTCCCGAAACATCTCGCCGAGACTGGCGCGCATGCTGGGCGCGGCGCGCTTGCTGATTTCGCCGAAAGTGGCGAATCCGTCCACCATCAGCAAGGCGCGCTTAACGTCGCCGGGAAGATGCGAAGTCCTGCTCTGCATCTCGTCTTCGCCTTTGCTGGTTCTGACAAAAAGTATTTTATTGTCCATGCCGTATTCTAACTGATAGCGCGCTTGAATTACGATTGTAAATCATTTCTTTACGGGTGATCCGGATGCAAGTCGGCCGTTATTGCTTATCCTCATTTTTGTTGAACGCCCTATTCAAAAACCCGGCAATTTTAATTTACACTTCCACACCTGCGTGGGCAAAGAACGCTCCATCCACCGCATCAAGACTAATTGAGGTTGACCGGGCAAGGCAATATCACTATCATGCGCACCTCTTCATTCCCTGATAGCTCAGTTGGTAGAGCGACGGACTGTTAATCCGCAGGTCCCTGGTTCGAGTCCAGGTCGGGGAGCCAAATCACCAAGCCTCAAAGTAATGCGAGGCTTTTTGCTTTCCTTACCGCTGTAGCCAAATCACAGTTCGGATAGCGGATGTACGCGGCAGGACCGCCTGATCTTCAATAAGATTTTCAAACCTGTTTGTTATAGGCTGTGGTTTTAAAGAAATATTGTAATGCTACAAACCATCCGATGGGTTAGGATGGAATTGTGAAAAAATAAACAACGAATTTCCCGCCTGCGTGATTTGGCTCATTCATCGGTTGAACGATGGTAATGCAAAAAAATATGTTTTGGCCTTTTCTTCTGATTGTCTCAGAAGTTCTACTCGTCACCTTTTTGGATTATAAGGTGAATGGGACGTATTATTCCCTGGACGTACTATATTGCCTGCCGGTTATTCAAGCTGCGCGTATAGGCGCAATTCGTTCTCTACGCCGCTCTGACACACAGATATCTACATTGGTGGGAGTTATCTCTGCTGTTGCTTGGAGTCTGGCCGAAGCAGCTATTATTTGGCCGCATTATCCGCTGGGCGCATTTGCGATGAACATTTTCACTCGTAGCGTCACTTTTACAGTTCTTGGCCGGGTGGTGACGAAGCTATGGACGGAAAGAGAATATTCCCGCAAGGATGTGTTGACAGGTTTGGCTAATCGTTTGGAATTTATCGAGAGATTTGAAGCTGAACAATTGCGTAGTGAACGGTCCGGCAGCCCTTACTCTTTGCTATTTATCGACATTGACCAATTCAAGATGCTGAATGACAACCATGGTCATGGTGTCGGCGATACGGCCCTGAAAATCGTGTCCGGCGTATTGAGGGATAATTCCAGGAACGTTGATACTGTTGCGCGCATTGGCGGGGATGAGTTCGCATTATTGCTTCCCGAAACAAATGAATATATCTGTGAAATATTGGTCGCGAGGATCATTTCGGCATCGGAGAAGAAATTTAAAACCGAGAGTTGGTCAATATCTTTATCAATTGGCTCTGTAACCGAGATTGGCAGGACAAGAAATATTGATGAGATACTGCATGAGGCTGATGAGAAAATGTATGTGATCAAAAAGCAAAAGCAATAGCCATACCAAGTGGAGATGGATATAAAGCCACTGCTCTCACTGATAAGAAACGGGGCCGGGAAAATCCAACCGTCAGATACGCCCGAATCTGGCGGGACGAATATATAAAGGTTGCGGCGATGCCGTTTTTTTACTCCCTTGATGCAACAATCCTCCGCTGAAAACCAAATATTTCCCGCCTGTTTACGCTGGGGTTGTTCCATTTTCTTGGGGCTATAAAGCTCACCTATCACCTTCATTGCGTCATGCCACAAACAAAAACGGCATCTGATTTTTCAACCAGATGCCGCAATAGCAGAGCAGCCGTGAAGCTATGGCATGACCGAATCAATCACAATGTTCAATCCTTTGACGCCGGGTTTAACGGTTCCGGTCAATCCTTGCAGGTCGCCGGGTTGCGCCATCGGTGTGCCGGACTTCGACACGCGTGCCACCACCACGACCTGTTCGAAACCGGACAGTTTCAATTGCGGCTGCATCGCCATGCTGTCGTCAAGCGTAAATTTTAATGGCAAATCCCTGACCTGTTTGCGCAACACCGCCAGCGGCATCTTGGGGCCTTGTGCGGCACGCGCGAGGATGAACACGGTATCGGTCGGCGCAACTTTTCCTGCCAATGCCGGACTCAAAGAAACTGTTCCGGTAATGGCAGCAGCCGAATTTGCAGCTTCTTTTTCGGGGGTTTTGCCTGACGACAGCTGCGCAAGCTTTTCCTTGCCGCCCGGCTGCGCGGCAAGCAGTACACTTGCCTGCTTGATGCCGCCACGGTAAACCTGAATTTCCGGGGAGCCCGGTTCCAGTTGCTCGATCAGCGTTTGCCAGCTGGTAATCGCCGTGGCGTAATCACCACGCTCCATAGCCGCAGAGCCAGACAACGCGAGTGCAGTAGTGTTGTTGGCATTCAACTCCAACGCCTTGTTTAACAGCTTGGTGACCTCGGCGTTTTGCAGGGTTTGGCCATGCGCCATCGCATAAACATCGGCATAATTCGCCCAGAGTTGAGCCTCATTCGGCATCAGGGCGACGAGGTGCTCATAGGCTTTGACCGCCTCCGGAAAACGCTTCAGTTCAGTGTAGGAGCGCGCCAGCATCCACCAATCATTCGGGTTCTTGGCAAGCCGCTTCACTTTCTTTTCCAGTCTTTGCAGCGCTTCTTCCGAATGGATGACGCCATCGGCGTCCGCCACGATCACTTCCTGGGGCGACAGTGCATCGGTGTTGCCCAACGTCAGATAGAGCAACACGCTGAATAACGGAAGCGTCACGGCCAATACGATTGCCAGCACTTTAGCCGGGTTGCGCGGCGGCCTTGCGGGCTGTTCGGTAATTTTGACTTCTTCGATCAGGCGTGATTGCAATTCGCTCTTGCCTTGTTGGTAAGCGTCTTGGGTCAATAAGCCATTGCGCAAATCGACTTCAAGTTCTGTCGCCTGGTCGCGCAAAATTCCCAGATTCGCAGCATCTCGCAACACATCGTTATTGGATGAAGCTTTACGCCACAGTGGCAAGGCAACAAAAAGTGCTGCAACCAGCAATAATGCTGCGCAGAGTGTCCAAAATAAAATCATGTCTCTAAGTCTTTCGGTGGATTTAACAAGGCTGCGGCACGTTGCGCTTCTTCGGCGGACAGTTTAGCCTCAGGGGCTGTATTTTTACGTTTGCGCAGTTGAAATACCAATCCAACCAGACCGATCAGCAGCAAGGCAAACGGGCCATACCAAAGCAGCAAGGTATAGCTTTTCATCGGCGGGTCGAACAGCACGAAATCACCGTAACGGGAAACCAGGTAGTCTATGATTTCCTGGTCGGTCATGCCCTTCTTCATTTGGTCGCGCACTTCCTGACGCAGATCTTTGGCTAAATCTGAATGCGAACTGGCCAGTGATTCATTTTGACATACCAGGCAACGCAGATTTTGTGCCAGGCCGATCATGCGTTTTTCCAGCACCGGATCATCGGCCATATCTCTTGCTTCACCGGCGTAAGAAAAAGTCGGCAATAAACAGATCAGAAGCATCCATAGATATTTCATTTTGCTTGCAACTCCGCAATCAATGGAAGGATTTTTTTCTGCAGGCTCTCATGCGTGACCGCACCGATCTGCTTGTAGCGAATCACGCCCTGCTTGTCGATGACATAGGTTTCAGGCACACCATACACGCCGTAATCAATCCCGACACGACCATCCGCGTCGGTGATCACCAAGGTGTAAGGGTCGCCACCATTACGTAACCATGCTTTACCATCTTCGTTCTTATCCTTGTAATCCAGACCATAGATCGGCACGATGTTCTTGCTTGCCAGTGCCATCAAAACAGGATGTTCTTCCCTGCAGGAAACGCACCAGGATGCCCACACGTTAAGCAACCAGACTTTCCCCTTCATGTCCTGTGACGAAAATTGTTTGGCAGGGTCGTGCAACTGCGACAAGCTGAATGGAGGTGCCGGTTTGTTTATCAGTGGTGAGGGCACTTCATGCGGATTCAGTCCCAATCCGACATATAAAAAACCCGCCAACGCCACAAAAATCACGAACGGCCAGATGAATCGCATCATGATGGTTTGCCCACTGCTGCAACAGCAGCGCCTGCAGGCAGAGTCTCATCGCTTATACGGCTAGTCTTCTTACTGTTGATGCGATAACGACGATCGCTGATGGCCAGCACCCCGCCCAGCGCCATCAATAGGCAGCCTCCCCAGACCCAATCCACGAACGGCTTGTAATAGACGCGTACCGACCAGGCGCTCTGTGCCCCAGGTATCGGCTCGCCCAGAGAAACGTACAGATCACGGAATAGGCCGGTGTCGATTGCGGCTTCGGTCATCGGCATGCCTGAAGCGTTGTAGTGGCGTTTTTGCGGGGATAGTTCAGTCACCGGTTTGCCATCCTTGGTGACGGTGAAATGCCCCTCCGATGCGATATAGTTTGGGCCTTTAACTTCACGAACACCATCAAAAAGGAAAGTGTAGCCACCCGCATCCACTGTTTCCCCCACGTTCATGCGCACGTCACGTTCGGTTGCATAACCCTTCACCACGGTCACCCCGATGATGAATATCGCCACACCGAGATGCGCCAACTGCATACCGTAGTAGCTCAAACTTTGATTGCGCACGCGCTGCATGAATGTTCCCTGTCCCGCCCAGCGTTGCTGCAAGCTGACCACCAGCGAGGCGATGATCCAGAACGACAGCATCAACCCGAATGCGATCATCGGCGTCCAGTGATTGAACACGAAGGGCAACAACACGGCGAGGACGAATGCCCCGGCGAATCCCCAGCGCACGCGCTTGGCCAATTCCGGCACACTGGTCTGTTTCCAGCGCGCCAACGCCCCAAAGCCCATCATCAATACCGCCAGCGCCATCAGCGGGACGAACACCGCTTCGAAATAGGGTGGCCCTACCGAGAGTTTGCCCATGCCCAGCGCGTCCATGAATAGCGGATATAGTGTGCCGATAAACACCGAAGCAGCAGCCACCGACAGCAACACGTTATTCGACAGCAGCATCGACTCGCGCGAGACGATATCGAACTTGCCGCCCAGCCCGATCTTGGGCGCACGCCAGGCGAACAGCAACAACGACCCGCCGATCACGACAGTCAAAAAGGCCAGAATGAACACGCCGCGTTTGGGATCGGTCGCGAACGAGTGTACCGAAGTCAGCACGCCGGAACGCACCAGGAAGGTTCCCAGCAGACTGAGGGAGAATGCGGCGATCGCCAACAACACTGTCCAGCTTTTGAACGCGCCGCGCTTTTCGGTGACGGCCAGCGAATGGATCAGCGCCGTGCCCACCAGCCAGGGCATAAAGGAGGCGTTTTCAACCGGATCCCAGAACCACCAACCGCCCCAGCCGAGTTCATAGTAAGCCCACCAACTGCCCAGCATGACGCCCGTGGTCAGAAACGTCCAGGCCACCGTGGTCCAGGGACGCGACCAGCGCGCCCATGTGGCATCCAGTTTCCCGCCCAGCAGTGCGGCTATGGCGAACGCGAACGCGACCGAGAACCCCACATAGCCCATGTACAGCATCGGCGGATGGATCACCAAACCCGGATCTTGCAACAATGGATTCAACTCCTGTCCATCGGCCGCAGCGGGCAACAAACGATCAAATGGATTCGAGGTGAGCAGCATGAACAATATAAAACCTACCGCGATCCATCCCATCACGCCCAGTACGCGCGCCACCATTTCTTCCGGCAGGTGTTTGCTGAAGGTGGCGACTGCAACGGTCCAAATCGACAATATGGTTACCCACAACAGCAGCGAACCTTCGTGCCCGCCCCATATCGCGGCGAAGCGGTAATGCAGGGGCAATCCCGAATTGGAGTGTTCCGCGACATACAGCACGGAAAAATCATTATGGAGAAAAGCATTAGCAAGGGTTGCAAACGCCAGCGCGATAAATACGAATTGTCCGAACGCCAGCGGACGCGCAATGCTCATCAATACCGGATTATTGCGGGCAGCGCCGAGTATAGGTAACACGCCCAGGGAAATCGCCAAAAAAAGTGCGATGATTAAAGAAAAATGGCCAAGTTCTGGAATCATGTCAGGCTCCTCAGTTAATTATTTAGCAACAGGAACAGCTACAGGAACACCGGCAGCAGCCTTGCTGGCCGCATTTGCCGCTTCGGCTTTTTTCAAGGCATCGGCCGCTTCCGGCGGCATGTAATTTTCATCATGCTTGGCAAGCACCTCTTCGGCGCGCATCACACCGTTGGCTTCCACCTTGCCCTGTGCGACCACGCCTTTGCCTTCCTTGAACAAATCCGGCAGGATGCCTTTATACACGACCGGAATACTTTTGTGCGTATCGGTAATCACGAAATTGACCGTCAAGCCGTCCTTCTCGCGCTTTACGCTGCCCGCCTCGACCAAACCGCCTATGCGGAAACTGCGCCCGCTGGGGACTTCATTGTTAAACACCTGGGTCGGGGTGAAGTACAGGTTGACATTACCCCCCAGCGCATTGAGTACCAAACCGACCGCAGTGGCCACTCCGGCGACGGCGACGGCGATGAACAAAAATCGTTTCTGGCGCGGTTTCATGCTGCATCCTCTTCTCGGGTATTTTCTTTGGCGTCATCCCCCGCATTACGCATCAAGCGCACCTGTTGCAAAGTAATTTTTCTCTTGTGTATGACCATCGCGATTTCAATCGCAAAAATGAGCAGTGCAACGGCATATGAACCAAACCAAACATAGGTGAGCGGGTTTTCCCTCATCCAGATATCCAGGCTAATCATTGTTTCACCTCCGGCAAGTCAGCAATCCAGGTCGTATTTCGCTCGCGCTCGAGTATGATGCTGCGCACCCGCGCCAACACGACCGCAATGGCATATAACCAGCAGGCTGCCAGCATGGTGAACAAGGCCTGCTGCATCGCAACGTGCATGGTGGTGCCGCTGAACTTGATGGTCGAACCCTGATGCAGGGTATTCCACCACTTTACCGAAAAATAAATGATCGGCACGTTTACCGAACCCACGATGGCCAACAGTGCGGCGGCACGATCGGCACGCCGCGGGTCGTCAATCGAGGCGTGTAACGCGATGAAGCCCAAATACAGGAACAACAGGATGAGTTCGGAAGTCAGGCGCGCATCCCACAGCCACCATGCGCCCCACATCGGCTTGCCCCACAGCGCACCGGTCCACAATGAAATGAGGGCGAACAGCGCGCCGGTCGGCGCGATCGCGGTGGCCATCATGGCCGACAAGCGGGTATTGAAAATCAACCCCAATGCCGCGTAGCCCGCCATGATCAGATACAGGAACATGGATAGAATGGAAGCCGGCACATGAATGAAAATGATGCGGTAAAACTCGCCCTGCTGTGCATCCACCGGTGCGACATAAAAACCGATATACAAGCCAACCGCGAACAAGATCGCGGCAGACACCGCGAACCATGGAATCATCTTTCCGGCCAGGCCGTAAAAGGTGGTGGGTGCAGAATATTTGAACCAGTTAATTGCCACTAATCACTCCATCGAAATACGTAACGTCTACTCCATCGAAATGCGTAAAGCCTGGGCGGTCACCCACGGGGTGAACACCAAGGCCAACACCAACAAAGCACCCAACAAGGATAAATGGGACGCTATGCTTAGCCCGCTTGATACCGCTTCGACCGCTCCGGTGCCAAAAATCAGCACCGGGATGCACAGCGGCAACACCAGCAGCGACAACAGCACACCGCCACCGCGCAAGCCCAATGTCAACGCCGCGCCGATCGCACCGACCATGCTGAGTATCGGCGTTCCCAACATCAGGCCAACGATCAACACACCAATCGCCTGCACCGACATATCGAACTGCAAGCCCAGCACCGGAGCCATCAGCACCAGCGGCAATCCGGACACCATCCAGTGCGCCGCCATCTTACCCAGCACCAGCATGGATAAAGACTGTGGGGCCAACATCATCTGCTCCAGCGTGCCATCCAGATAGTCGGCCGAGAACAGCCTGCCCAGCGATAGCATCGAAGCCAGCAACGCCGCCACCCACAACACACCCGCCGCCATCTTGCGCAACATGTCCAGTTCCGGCCCGACACCCAACGGAAACAGGCTGACCACCATCACGAAAAAAATCAGCGTGGTGAGCACATCCGCGCGGCGACGCATCGCCAACACCAGATCGCGCCGTACCACCAACACCAGCAAATCAAGCAGGGTGGATTTCTTCATGACCCAAGGACATTCATAACAGGGATCATCATGATAGCGACAAAGTGCGCATTTCCATCCCCGCCACATGCAGCGGCTGATGGGTGGTAAAAATCACCATCCCCCGCCCTGCCAAATGTTCGGCGATCAATTCCTGAATCAACACCACAGCTCCGACATCGAGCGCGGTCAAGGGTTCGTCGAGTATCCATAACTTGGCATCACTGACCAGCAACCGCGCCAGCGCAACGCGTCGCCGCTGGCCTTGCGAAAGCACTTTGGTTGGCAGCATTTCGCGTCCGCGCAAGCCCATGCGCCGCAAAGCGGCCATCGCCTCTTTCTCCTCGAGCTCAACCCCTGAAAGACCAGCCGAAATGCGCAAGTTTTCCAGCGCGCTCAACTCATCTTTAATCGCATTCAAATGCCCGAGGTACAGCATTTCGGCATAGTAATCCTCATCCAGCTCGCGAATGTTCTCACCGCGCCAAGCAATATCACCCTCATCCGGCATCAAAAAGCCGCATAAGGTACGCAACAAACTGGTTTTGCCGCTGCCGTTCACTCCTTGCACTTGCATGATCTGCCCGGGATGCAGATTAAAATTCAACCCGGAAAACAAACGATGGTCGCCGCGACTACAAGCAAGATTGCTGATTTCCAGCATGAAGGGGGAACCTAAAATTTTGACAGCGGGGGATTATATACGATTGCATCGGACGGTGACAACGCTAAATGCCGGTACCGGATCGCCAAGACCATCCGACTATGAGTGTCAATCCATTCGACAGGCCGGGACAGTTCCGCACAAACACAATTGGGGTGGTCTGCCACACCTCGCTTTGTCGGAAAGCCTGCGGGACTTTTAATGAGTCCGTTACGCGCTGACATAAGGTTATAATGACCACACTTTATGGCCAACCTTAGTGCAGAGGAACAACATGGGATTTCTGACCAACAAACGCATTTTGATTACCGGCATGATCAGCACCCGCTCGATTGCATACGGTATCGCGCTAGCCATGCACCGCGAAGGCGCGGAACTGGCCTTCACCTATCAGGGTGAGCGGGTACGTAATCGCTTGCTGGATTTAGCCAAGGAATTTGACAGCGAACTGATTTTCCAATGTGACGTCGGCAGCGATAAAGAAATCAACCAGTTGTTCGTCGATCTAAACAAACATTGGGATGGCTTTGATGGATTTGTGCATGCCATTGGTTTTGCTCCTCGCGAGGCGTTGGACGGAGAGTTTTTGGATGGTTTCAGCCGCGAGGCATTCCGCATCGCGCATGACATCAGTGCATACAGCTTCCCGGCCATGGCCAAAGCCGCACTGCCGATGATGGAAGGGCGCAAGGCATCCCTGCTAACTCTGACCTATCTCGGCGCGGTGCGCACCATGCCGCATTACAACGTAATGGGTATGGCTAAAGCCAGCTTAGAGGCCAGCGTGCGTTATCTGGCGATGCAGCTGGGACGCCAAGGAATACGAGTAAATGGTATTTCAGCCGGCCCAATCAAGACCCTGGCTGCGGCCGGTATCGCCGATTTCAGCAAATTGCTCAGCTACAACGCGATGCATGCTCCCCTCAAACGCAACGTCACCATCGAAGAGGTAGGTAATGCCGCCGCCTTCCTGTGCAGCGATCTGGCCAGCGGCATCACCGGAGAAATAACGTACGTGGACGGTGGATTCAACACCACGGCGCTGGGCACAACCGAAGCATAACCTGGATTACGCCACCAAATAAAACGCCACCCGAGAGTGGCGTTTATTATTGGTGGTTATACAAAATCAAGGTTGCACTGTCTCATTCTTGGGCACCGCGCCAAGCACCCCCGTCTCAGGCGCGCTCACCTTGATCGTCGCCTGCCGCGTAGCGTCAGCCAGGTAAGCATGGGACATTTCCTCGCCGGTCAGTTGCCGCAATTGCTGCGCGAAACGCGCGCGTTTCGCGTCATTGATTGCCTCCCCTTCTTTGACCGCATCAATACGAACCAGCACGTAGCCATTTTGCGCCACTTCCGCGCCGACAAACTGCGGTAACTTGGCTGCATTCGCCTGGAATATCTGCTGCACCAATCCTATATCCAGCGAGCCATGTTGCGCACGAGTAACGCTCTGGGCGGCACCCCAGCTTAATGTCGGCTTATTTCCCCCCTGCAATTGCTCCAGCATCGATTTACCCTGCTTTGCAGCCAGTTCCAGTGCCTGTTGACGCAACAATTTTTGACGGATCGCTTCCTGCACTTCGCTCAAGGCACGCACAGAGGCCGGCTTGTATTCCAGGATACGCGCAGCAACCAACGTATTCGCCGCCACCTCAATCGCAGCCGTGTTGCGCCTATTTTTCACGACTTCATCGTTAAAGATCGCCTGCAACATTTTTGCTGTCCAATGCCCGCCGGCAGCCGTCCCTTTGATCAACCATCCGCTCCGCTCAATCTTCGCGCCAACCAGATCGGCCGCCGGTTTCAACGTATCGCTTTGCTCATAAACAGCGTTGCTGAATTTCTCCGCCATCTCGGCGAACATGTCGGCAGCTTTTTGCTGGCGCAGTTTATTCACGATACCTTCACGCGCTTCATCGAACGGCAAAATTCTGGATGGTTTAACTGCTACCAGCTTGATGATGTGATAACCGAAATCCGACTTCACCAGCCCGCTGATTTCAGCATCCTTCAAAGCAAAGGCAGCAGCATCGAACGGCTTGACCATCATGCCGCGGCCAAAAAATCCGAGATCGCCGCCATTCGCGGCCGAGCCGGGATCTTGCGAATTTTTCTTGGCTAATTCGGCAAATTTGGCAGGATTTTGCCTGGCTTGCTGCAGCAACTGCTCGGCCTTGGCCTTGGCCGCGTCCTGTTCGGCTTGCGACGCAGTTGCGCTCACAGCAATCAGGATATGCGCCGCATGGCGTTCCTCAGGTGTGCCAAAATCATTTTGATGCTCGTCGTAATACTTGCGCACATCCTCCTTGCTTACCTCGACCTTGGTAAGTAAATCATCCACCGAGAATTTCGCATACTCTACTTTTGCCTGCTCTTGAACTTGAAACTCATTTGAATTTTGCTCGTAATATTTTTTCAGCGCGGCATCATCCACTTTTGCCTGTGACATAAACGACTGAAATGCTATGGGTGACACACTCACCACCCGTTGTTGCTCGTTCAAACGAATAACGTTGTCCACAACACTGTTGGCGGCAAATCCATTCTGCGCATAAGCATCCCGCATTTGTTGCCCGAGCAACTCATCACGCACGCGTGCTTCAAACGTCAATGGCGACATATTCTGATTTGTCAGCACAGCTTCGTAACGTTTTTTGTCAAACTTCCCACCATCCTGAAAAGCCTCGATGCCGGCAATCACCTGCACCACTTGATCATCCGGCACAGCCAATCTTGCCGCCCTGGCACGCTCGATCAGCAAACGCTGGGAAACCAAATTATCCAGCACCGCACGCTTCATCTCAGGATTATCAAACATCGCCGCATCAAAGTTTGCGCCTAGCTGCTGACGCATCCTGTCTTGTTGCTGACGAAGTGCATTTTCAAGTTCTTGTTGGGTAATTTTAGTGCCATTCACCGTAGCAGCCACTTCTGCTGTAGTTCCAGACCTGTCATATGAGCTCACTCCCCATAATGCAAATGGCAAAATAATTATTCCCAGGACAATCTGTACCAGCCGCTTTTTTTCATGTACGAAATCAAACATAGCGATGCCATCCAACGATTAATTTAAATAAAACGGATGTAAAAAAGGCGAACTTGCGTTCGCCTTGAATTTGGCGGAGTGGACGGGACTCGAACCCGCGACCCCCGGCGTGACAGGCCGGTATTCTAACCAACTGAACTACCACTCCAAAAACACGTGTGGTGGGTGCTGACGGGATCGAACCGCCGACATTCGCCTTGTAAGGGCGACGCTCTACCAGCTGAGCTAAGCACCCGACAAAGTCTGCTAGTTTACAGCATCTTTCAAACCTTTGCCAGCGCTAAACTTTGGAACCTTGGCTGCCTTGATCTTGATCGTCGCACCAGTGCGAGGATTGCGGCCATTACGCGCAGCACGCTTGCCAACTTTAAAAGTACCAAAACCAACCAGGCTCACTGAATCGCCTTTCTTCAGAGCTTTTTTGATGGTCTCTACAGTCGCATCCAATGCACGGGCTGCGGCTGCTTTAGAGATTTCAGCGGATTTTGCAATTGCATCAACCAAATCAGATTTATTCACGTAAGTCCCCTTTGCGAGTGGTTATCAAAACAGGTAAAGCCCTGTAACGCCTTTATATCAAGGCTTTGAAGCTTTGGTCAAGTGATTAGTTT
>JAYVKW010000184.1:0-4028 GCA_043768015.1 Gallionella sp. | reverse complement strand
CCTGAGCGTAGTCGAAGGGCGTAGTGCCTTCCGCCCGTGCTCGGTGGTAATCAGCACACAAAGCCACATGGAATTTTAATAGACTAAAAATGGCCGGGTTTGAATTTTCTTCTGGGGTATAAAAAATTCACAATCCCAACTCTCCCTTTGTTCGTTTGCGCCATTGCCACCATCCAATGCCACATAGGGCATCTGCCAAGACTTGAACTCGATTTGCGAACCTGTCATCTATGCTGCTTTGGCGTAGCAGGAGTCCGGGGAGAGTGCTGAGTCGGTCTTTTGCGTGAGATAATCTGCGCCATCTTTCGGATAATTGTTTTGGCGGATATTTGTTATGGTTCTCCTATGAGTGAATTACAAGCAGCTTTACTGACCATCGGTTTCGGCGTGATCGTCGCGGTGTATGCCTTTGGCTGGTGGCAGCAAAGGCGGTACCGGCGCAAATTCGGCGCGGCATTCAAGGCGAGCCACGCGGATGCGCTGTATCAGAACAATGCTGCCAAACTGGCAGGTCAGGTTAAGCAATCGGCATCGGCGGGGAGGGGTGATGAAGCGATAGGCGAGGCGATCATCACTGATATTGAAATTGCCGGAGTATCCGCCGTAGAGTTGTCCGTGACCAATTTGCCGGATGATCCCTGCTCATTGTTAAATGCGCGCAGCGATTGCATCATTGCCGATTACATTATCGAGTTACATCTGGCCGAGCCCAGTCCTGCCGCCGTGCTAGATGGTTTATGGCAGCGCAAGTTCGATTTCCGCAAGCCGGTGCAAGTGTGCGGTTTGACGCTGGCCACAAAAAAATGGGAACGCGCCATCGCCGAGAGCCAGGTTCTCTATGCGCGCTTTCGTATCGCCCTGCAACTGGTGGACAGGGGCGGCGCGATCAGCGAAGCAAAACTGGCGGATTTTCAGGATCTGGTGCTGGGTGTCGCCAGGCACATCAAGGCGGATACCACCGTTCCGGATATCCGCGAAACATACCAGCATGCGCTTGAACTGGACGCGTTTTGCGCCGAGGTGGATCAGATGGTCGGGGTCAATCTGGTGCCGCCCGGCGGGCGTTTATTGCCCGGCGGGAGAATCGCACAAGCTGCGGCTTTGCTGGGCATGACGCTGGAAGCGGATGGCGCGTTTCATTTGCTGGATGCGCAGGGACGTAGCCAGTTCAGTCTGATCAACCAGGACAGCAAGCCGTTCCAGCATCTCACGCTGGAAACTTTCAGCACGGCGGGCATCACGCTATTGCTGGATGTGCCGCGCGTGGAAAATCCCGGCAACCAGTTCGACCAGATGATGCACGTTGCGCGCGAATTGGCCAAGGAATTGCAGGTCAACGTGGTGGACGATCACCGCGTGGCACTGAGCGATAACGGGCTGGCGCTCATCCGCGCACGGATCGCCGGGATCGAGGCGAAAATACTCGAAAACGGCATCGTACCCGGCAGCGCGCAGGCACGTCGTCTGTTTGCTTAGATTTCCTATGAATCTAACAATGCAAGATCCAGCCGCAGAAATCACAGAGAGAGCGGATGCCGGTTTTCCCTGTGATCTCTGTGGCAAGGTTTCCTGAATGAGTACGTCTGCAAAACAGCGTATCGCGCAACTACGCGCGGAAATCGAACAGCACAATTACCGCTATTACGTGCAGGATGACCCGTCCATCCCTGACGCGGAATATGACAAGCTGTTCCGCGAACTGCAGGCACTCGAAGCGCGGCATCCCGAACTGCTGGGCGCCGACTCGCCGACCCAGCGCATCGGCGTGACCCCGCTAAAATCCTTCGTGGAAGTGCAGCATCGCACGCCGATGCTATCGCTCAACAATGCGTTCAGCGAAGATGAAGTTCGCGCTTTCGATGCGCGTATCCGCGAGGTGCTCGGGGTGGCGGAAGTGGAGTATGCGGTCGAGCCGAAATTTGATGGGCTGGCCATAACCCTGAACTATCGCGATGGGATGTTCGTGCAAGGAGCGACACGCGGCGATGGCAGCACGGGTGAGGATGTCACAGAAAACTTGCGTACCGTGCGCACGATCCCGCTGAGGCTGCGCGAGCCGATCAGGGATGTCGAGGTGCGCGGCGAAGTGCTGATGTTCAAGCGCGACTTCGCCAAATTGAACGATGCGCAGCGCGCCAAAGGCGAAAAGGAATTCGCCAATCCGCGCAACGCAGCGGCAGGATCGTTGCGCCAGCTTGATTCGCGCATCACCGCCAGCCGCCGGCTGAGTTTTTTTTCTTACGGCATCGGTTTTTGCGACGGCGCGGAGTTGCCCAATCAACACGATCGGCAAATGGCTTTGTTGCAGCGGTGGGGCGTACCGGTTGCACAACAGCGCAGCGTGGTGCGCGGGCTGGACGGTTTGCTGGCGTATTACCGCGAGATCGGTGAGGCGCGCGCACAGCTGCCATTTGATATAGACGGGGTGGTATACAAGGTCAATGATGTCGGGCTACAGCAACAGCTCGGTTTTGTGTCGCGAGCGCCGCGATGGGCCATCGCGCACAAGTTTCCCGCCGAGGAAGCGATGACCACACTGCTGGACATCGAGGTGCAAGTCGGGCGCACCGGTGCGCTGACTCCCGTGGCCCGGCTGGCGCCGGTGTTCGTCGGCGGTGTGACGGTGACCAATGCCACGCTGCACAACGAAGACGAGATGCGCCGCAAGGATGTGCGCATTGGCGATACCGTCATCGTGCGCCGCGCCGGAGATGTGATCCCGGAAGTGGCGCGCGTGGTGCTTGAGCGGCGTCCGCCGGATGCTCGCGAGTTTGTCATGCCCTCCGGGTGCCCGGTGTGCGGCTCGCATGTCGCCAGGTTGGAGGAAGAGGCCGTGTGGCGCTGCACTGGCGGGCTGTTTTGCCCGGCCCAGCGCAAGCAGGCCTTGCTGCATTTTGCTAGTCGCCGCGCGATGAATGTCGAGGGACTCGGCGAAAAGCTGGTCGAGCAACTGGTCGATACGCATATCGTCAATAACCCGGCGGCCTTGTATAAACTCGGCTTGCTGGCAATCATCAACCTGGAGCGCATGGGCGAAAAATCTGCGGTCAATCTGCTGGCCGCGATTGAGCACAGCAAGCACACCACGCTGGCGCGCTTTATTTTCGCGCTCGGCATCCGCAATGTCGGCGAAACCACTGCAAAAGACTTGGCGCAACACTTCGGCTCGTTGGATAATCTGCTTGTCGCAGATTTGGAGAGTTTGCAGCAGGTGCATGATGTCGGGCCGGTGGTGGCGCAGAGTATTGCGGATTTTTTGGCGGAAGCGCATAACCGTGAAGTGATAGAACAGTTGCGTGCCTGCGGTGTGCATTGGCAGGAGCATGCGCCTCAACCGATGGTAAGCTTGCCATTCAGCGGAAAAACATTTGTACTTACCGGCACACTCGTTTCTCTGTCACGCGAAGCGGCGAAAGAAAAACTGCAAGCGCTAGGCGCAAAGGTCAGCGCTAGCGTGTCGAAAAAAACCACTTATGTAGTGGCCGGTGTTGAAGCTGGCAGCAAGCTGGACAAAGCGCAGGAGTTGGGCGTAGCAGTGTTGGATGAACAGCAATTCTTGGCATTATTGGAATCGATCCGAAAAACTTTTGAACGGGCACCCGAATGAAAAAAATTACTAAAGCCGTGTTCCCCGTCGCCGGCATGGGCAGCCGCTTTTTGCCGGCCACCAAGGTCAGCCCGAAGGAGATGATGCCCATCGTGGACAAGCCGCTGATCCAGTATGCGGTGGAAGAGGCGGTGGCGGCGGGTATCACCGACATGGTGTTCATCACCGGACGCAACAAGCGCGCGATCGAGGATCACTTCGACAAGGCTTACGAACTGGAGGCCGAGCTGGCGATGCGCGGCAAGGAAGAGTTGCTGCGCCTGGTGCGCGAAGTGACTCCCTCACACATCAACTGCATCTACATCCGCCAGACCGAGCCGCTGGGCCTGGGGCACGCGGTACTGTGCGCAAAACCGGTGGTGCAGGATGAGCCGTTCGCGGTGCTGCTGGCGGACGATTTGATCGATGGCGAGCCGCCTGT
>JAYVKW010000183.1:0-2667 GCA_043768015.1 Gallionella sp. | reverse complement strand
CGCCATCATGTAACCCGCCATGTTGTCGGTGATCAGCGTCACCGGGATATTTTCCTGCACCATCTCCCACGCCGTCAGCCGCGCGCCCTGCAGAAAGGGGCGGGTCTCGTCGGCGATCACCGAAATTTTCTTGCCCGCCTCCACCGCCGAACGAATCACCCCCAGCGCCGTGCCCCAGCCCGCCGTTGCCAGCGCACCCGCGTTGCAGTGCGTCAGCACCCGCGCGCCGTCTTTCAGCAACGCCGCACCATGCGCACCCATCGCGCGGTTGATGCGGATGTCCCCGGCCAGAATCTCGTGCGCCTCGGCCAGCAGGCGTTGCGCGATTTGCTGCGGCGTTTGCGTTGCCACGCCTTGCCAAACTTCGCGCATACGCTGCAACGCCCAGAACAGATTCACCGCCGTCGGGCGGCTCTGTGCCAGCGCGTTGAAGCCGGCTTCCATGCTTTTATCAAATAAAGACCGTTCGCCCTGAGCCTGTCGAAGGGTCGACAACCGCAGCGCTTCCAGCGCCACGCCATAAGCCGCCGCCACGCCGATGGCTGGTGCACCGCGCACTACCATGCTGCGTATGCCTTCCGCCACCGTGGCGGCAGAGTCGTAGCCCACATACTCAAACGCGGCAGGCAGAATGCGCTGGTTTATCATCTCCAGCTTGTTGTGTGCCCAGCGCAAGGTTTCTATTTTCATGTTACATCTCGAATTAATATAGCTCGGTAATTTTGCCTTTTGAAATTGCATACACTAAGCGACGCTTTATGCTGGGTTTCTTGGCTTGGCGGCAATCCTTCTCTTCCACTTTGAAAGTCAGTTCATCTTGCCGGTCACCATTGAGATCCTTCCATTCATGCCCTTGAACACGCCCAGCAATATCGCTAACCCGATTATCCTCTGGGCCACACCAATACTCGTACGATCCTACAGCAGGTGATTCCTCGGAATAGCCATAATCCTCATGTACTGCCCTAGTAGACGTCGCGTACACGGCCTCCCCTCCATCATAAAACGTGATGAGGTAATAGCCTTCAAACGATATCCCATGGCTCAGGCCACCATAGCCTGCAAGTAGCCATCCAGTGCCATCGGGGAGGTACCCTTTGTCGACAACTTCAAGAGCGTAGTCATAACTTAGTCTCTTGAATTGCCCAGATTTCATATCTACAAAAAATATTCCGCTCAATGACGCATTCTGAAAATAGCTCTGAACAATGTAACTACTGTCTGCAATCTTCAAGTAGTCACCATTTCCCTCCTTCAGATAGGCGACAAATTCCTTCCGCCACGTCTGATTTTCTTCTATCTCTGCCGAAGAGGACTTTTCGGTTCGAAGTCGCTTCTCGATAAATCTCAGCAACTTATCCGCCTCAGATGAGGCAATCTCGTATGGATCATCCAGATATTCTCTTTCTTTTATAAAAGATTCAAAGTCATCCATCTCTCTTGGCTTTACCAATGCATGCTTTACGGTTTTGCGGATTTGCCGAGGGGAGGTTCCAGAACCTGATAACTCGCCAATTCGAGTTGTGTAAGCGTTTTTTAGACAATCAGCATCCGAACACACGTTGCGTGTCTCATTTAGCCACCTTCGCTGTTCAGTGATAACCAACTGTTTGTCCTTTCCACCTGAACGCAAAAATAAATATGCCTTGTTCAACTCTTCATCAAGCCTTGATAGCTCAGGAGCATCACAAATCAGGTGCTCAACATTCGATTGCGCCTTGGAACAATCGAAGCTCGAAGCACTAGCCGTCATGCATCCCGCAACACCCAGGACAACAAGGAGTAAATTTTTGATCTTCATTACATCCCTCATCAAAATCGACACTTTCAATCCCCCTCGAACTCGCACAGCGCAAACACCTTGTGCCCGTGTTTTTCCAGCCGCGCGCGTCCGCCAATGTCCGGCAGGTCGATGATGAAGCAGCACTCGATGACTTTGCCGCCCATTTTTTCGATCAGCGTGCAGGCCGCGTCTGCGGTGCCGCCGGTGGCGATGAGGTCGTCTACCAGCAGCACTCTTTCGCCTTTCTCGATGGCGTCGGTGTGGATCTCGATGCGGTCGCTGCCGTATTCGAGCTCGTAGTCGTGGCCTATCGTTTCTGCAGGCAGCTTGCCTTTTTTGCGGATCGGCACGAAGCCTTTATTCAGCGCGTAAGCCAGCGGTGCGCCGAGGATGAAGCCGCGCGATTCGATGCCGGCAATCTTGTCTATTTTTACGTCTTTATAGCGCAGCACCAGTTCATCCACGGTGGCGCGAAAACCTGCCGGGTCTTTGAGCAGGGTGGTGATATCGCGAAACTGGATGCCCTGTTTCGGATAATGCGGGACAGTGCGAATTTTTGACTTTATCGGCATGATTAATCCTGGCTGCGTTTTTTGTATTCGACGAATTTCTCTTTGACTTCGTGCATCTGCTGCGAGGTCAGGATGTGCGGCCCGCCTGCCTGCAGGGTGCGCCAGTAGATTTCGCAGACAAATTCCACTTCGACTGTCACCGCCAGCGCGTCTGCCAGGTCTGTGCCCAGCGCAATCATGCCGTGGTTGCCCAGCAGGCAGGCCTTGCGGCCATGCAATGCATCCAGCGCGTGGTCGGAAAGTTCCTGCTCGCCGAATACGCTGTAAGGTGTGCAAGGGATTCTATCGCTGCCCGCCAGCGCGATCATGTAG
>JAYVKW010000182.1:0-4331 GCA_043768015.1 Gallionella sp. | reverse complement strand
TTATGGCAAGCGTTGCGCGCTGGAAAAATCGCGCGGTTGCAGTTGGATATTTTGAGTGGCGATAGCATGCGCCGCGTGCTGTTGACGCGCGGCGATACTTGGACATTCTGGCGGCGTGTCAGGCGCTTGGCTGAATATTCGATGGTGTAGAATGCCGCATCTGAACCTTGGGGAGTGACCGTGTCTTTTTGGGAAAACGCATTTCATTTCTTCTGGCGGGATGAATCCTTTCTGGTGCTGATGATGGCGCTGGGTTTGGCGTTCCTGCTGATTCATTTTCATAAGGAAGAGCGCAGCAGTATCGTCAACACGCTGGGTTTTTTCTTCGCCTGCCTGCTCGGACAATTTTTAAGCAGCCTGATTCATGCCATGCAATTTGACCTGGCGGCTTCCGTGTTGCACGAGGCCTTTGTTATCGGCGGCGGAATCGCGCTGATTCGCCTGTGGGGTCTGCTGGTGTTCCGCATCATTTTGCCGTTTGCGCACATGACTCCGCCGCGTATTGCCGAAGACTTTTTTGTCATCATCGCGTACATCGCCTGGGGCATGGTACGGCTACGTTATGCCGGCCTCGATTTAGGCAGCATCGTGGCAACCTCGGCGATGATCACAGCCGTGGTGGCATTCGCCATGCAGGATACGCTGGGTAATATTCTCGGCGGCATGGCTTTGCAGTTAGATAACTCGGTTCAGGTCGGCGACTGGATCAAAGTGGATGATATCGTCGGGCGCGTGGTGGACATTCGTTGGCGTTCCACGCTGGTTGAGACGCGTAATTGGGAAACCGTGGTGTTCCCCAACAGCCAGCTGATGAGAAACAAATTCATGGTGTTGGGACGGCGCAGCGATCAGCCGGTGCAGTGGCGGCGCTGGATATGGTTTGGCGTAAAACTGGATGTGACCCAAGCCAAGGTGGTCAAGGCGGTCGAAGAAGCCATCCTGCAGGCAGAGATCAACAATGTCGCCAAGACACCCTCGCCCAATTGTGTGCTGATGGATATCGACAAGGGCTATGCGCGTTATGCGCTGCGTTATTGGCTGGCCGATCTGGCGGCCGATGATCCGACCGACGGGGCAGTGCGCTGGCATGTCTATACCGCGCTGGAGCGTGCCGGCATCAAGCTTGCCGTGGAAGAACAAAACGTCCATTACGTCAGGGAAAACGAGAAATACGAGGAAGCGGTGCAGCAGCGCGAATTGTTGCGTCGTGTCAAAACGCTCAGGCGTGTCGAGCTGTTCAAGCAGATGACCGATGATGAGCTACACAAGCTGGCTTCACGCCTGAAGTACGCGCCATTTGCCAAAGGCAATGTAATCACCAAACAGGGCGCTACCGCGCAGCACTGGCTGTTCATCATCATCAACGGAGAAACCGAGGTGTATCTCGAAGCGCCTAATGGCGAGAAGCGCAGGCTGAGTGTGCTGACCAAGGGCGACTTCTGCGGCGAGATGAGTCTGATGACCGGCGCACCGCGCGTGGCTTCGGTGATGGCCTTGACGGATGTGGAATGCTATCGCCTCGACAAGGAAGCTTTTGAAGAGATCATGCAGGCGCGCCCGAGCATCGCCGAGGAGGTGTCGCACATCCTGGTCAAGCGCCGTGCACAACTGGACAGTGCCTTGCAGAACTTGGGTGAGGAATCACTGAATAAAGTCATCCAGCATCAGCACAACGAGGTGCTGGCGACTATTAAACGATTCTTCGGTTTGTAGTATCATCGCAGAAATAGCTTGTAGCCAACACCCCGGCCACGAGCTACAGGCTACCCGCTACCCGCTACCTGCTACAACAAGGATTGAATATGAAAGTATCATTTCTGGATTTTGAAAGTTCCATAGCCGAACTGGAAGACAAGATCGAGCAACTACGCTACGTACAGGACGATTCGGCCATTGACATCGTGGATGAGATTTCACGCTTGTCGAAGAAGAGCGAAGCATTGACCAAAGACGTTTATGCCAAGCTCTCCCCGTGGCAAATTTCTCAGGTGTCACGTCATTCGCAGCGTCCTTACACGCTGGATTATGTCGAGCATCTGTTTACCGATTTTGAGGAGCTGCACGGTGACCGCTCGTTTGCCGACGACAAGGCTATCGTGGGCGGTTTGGCGCGATTCAACGGACAGAGCGTGATGGTGATCGGCCATCAGAAAGGCCGCGACACCAAGGAAAAGATCCTGCGCAATTTCGGCATGCCGCGCCCGGAAGGTTATCGCAAGGCGATGCGCCTGATGCGGCTGGCGGAAAAATTCGGCATTCCCATCATGACCTTCATCGATACCCCCGGCGCGTACCCCGGCGTGAACGCGGAAGAGCGCGGCCAGTCCGAAGCGATCGGGCGCAACCTGTACGAGATGAGCGAGTTGCGCGTGCCGATCATCTGCACTGTGATCGGCGAAGGCGGCTCCGGCGGCGCGCTGGCGATCGCGGTGGGCGACGTGCTGTTGATGTTGCAATACTCGACGTACTCGGTGATTTCGCCAGAAGGCTGCGCTTCGATCCTGTGGAAAAGCGCGGAAAAAGCGCCCGATGCCGCAGAGACCTTGGGTATCACCGCGACGCGCTTGAAGACGTTGGGCTTGGTGGACAAGATCATCAGCGAACCGCTGGGCGGCGCGCATCGCGATTATGCGACGACCATGCAAAACGTGAAAAAGGCATTGCAAGAGGCGCTGAAAAATGCCCAAAACAAGCCTACTGTAAATCTGATGCAAGATCGCTTCAATCGCTTGATGAGCTATGGTAACTTCAAGGAAGTTACCCTCCAATAATTTTTTATTCATTCGTCATTCCGGCGGTGTCAACTTCACATCCGCTTTGGCGGACAGTGGATTGCCTGCGCTTTTAGAAGAAATGACAATCTTCGGGCCTGCTAGTGGTCTTCCAGAATCCTCTCGCTGATCGTGTAGCTGCGCAGATTGCGCCGCTGCTTCCCGCGCACAGCTCGATCCTGATCGGTCTGAGCGGCGGGGCGGACTCGGTAGTGTTGTTGCATCTGCTGCACAAACTCGCCGCGCGTTTCTCCTGGCAACTATCCGCATTGCATGTCCATCACGGCATCAGCCAGAATGCCGATGCGTGGGCGGAGTTCTGTGCCGACCTGTGCGCCCGCCATCAAATTTCCTTGCACATCGAACACGTGAATATCGCCCCGTTGCGCGCACATGGCATCGAAGCAGCGGCGCGCAAGCTGCGCCAGGCGGCGTTCGCCAGGCAACCGAGCGACTTCGTGGCACTGGCGCACCATGCCGACGATCAGGTGGAAACGCTGCTGTTGCAATTGCTGCGCGGAGCAGGAGTGCGCGGCGCGAGCGTCATGCCGTTGCTTGCCGAGCGGGCAAGCTCCGACGATGCTATTTTTACCCTTCGCCCCGAAAATGTTTGCGCAGGGTCAATAGTTCGGCCGTTATTGCACTGCTCGCGTCAGGAAATCCTAGCCTACGCCGCCGCGCATGAATTGCAGTGGATAGAGGACGAAAGCAACACCGACGACAACTATCCGCGCAACTTTTTGCGCCATCGCGTGCTGCCGCTGCTGAGTGAAAAATTTCCCGCTTATCGCGTCACCTTGGCGCGCAGCGCGCAGCATTTCGCCGAGGCGAGTAAGTTGTTTGACGAATTGGCGCAACAGGATGCCGCGCAAACGATAGAGGGCGAAACATTGGCCGTTGCGGTCTTGCAGGCATTGAGCCTGCCGCGCGCGAAAAATCTGCTGCGTTATTTTTTGCATGGCCTCGGCGCCCCGATGCCGCAAGCCGTACAACTGGACGACATGTTGCAGCAACTGTGCCGCGCGCGGGAGGATGCCACCGTGTGCATCGCTTACGGCGACTGGCAAGTGCGCCGCTATCAGGGCAAGGTGTATGCGTTGCGCGCGTTGGGCGAATTCGACCGGAGCCTTGTATTGCCGTGGCACGACGAAGCCGAACTGGATTGGCCTGCCTTGAATACGCGGCTGAGATTCAATCAATCTAAGGGGGGTGGCATCAGTCTGGCGAAATTGCAGCGCGCGCCAGTGACGTTACGCCTGCGTAGCGGCGGCGAAACCCTGCGTCCCCAGCCGCATGCCGCGACGCGCACCCTGAAGAACCTGCTGCAAGAACATCACGTCCCACCCTGGCAGCGCGACCGTCTGCCGCTGCTGTATTGCGGCGATAAGCTGGTGTGCGTGCCGGGTGTGGCGATTGCGGCGGAATATCAAACCGTTGCGGATGAGGCGGGTATCTCGGTGGTTCTTTGTCCGGAGCAGGGCGCTCTAGGTGGCGAAAATAATTCGAGCCTGCTCCTTGTGGATGCCCCGCACACGGGGTGTGGGCGATGAATGCGCCCAC
>JAYVKW010000181.1:0-4628 GCA_043768015.1 Gallionella sp. | reverse complement strand
CGCCTTGGTCAGCAGACGCACTTGCGACACACGCACGGAAAGCTCGCCGGTCTTGGTCTTGAACAGCACGCCGATCGCGCCGAGGATGTCGCCGAGGTCATGGTGCTTGAACGCCTCATGAGCTTCCTCGCCGGTGTCGTTGTTGCTGATGAACAACTGGATCCTGCCGCTCATGTCCTGCACCGTGGCGAAGCTGGCCTTGCCCATCACCCGCTTCAACATCATGCGTCCGGCCACCGCAACGGGTATCTGCAAAGATTCCAGTTCGTCATGGGATTTCCCGCCGAACTCGGCATGCAGATCGCCTGCCAGATGTTTGCGCTCGAAGTCGTTGGGGAAGGCAACGCCGGATTTGCGTATTGCCGCCAGCTTGCTGCGGCGTTCAGTGAAGATCTGGTTTTCGTCCTGTGTAGGGATGATGGATTCGGTTGTCATGGTGCCTGGATTTCTTAAAATTTAGCGTGGCCCTGAAACTCTCTGTCATAGAGCTGCAGGTTCCCCAGAAAAAGTGCTTTGTCAAAGTGCACACTGGGGACTTGGGATTGTGGCACGAACGGGCCGTTCCATGCAATTCAAGCTAAGGAGAATTCAAGCCGATGCCGGTTGCAGCATCGCAATCAAGCGGATAAGTCGAATATAAATTGACCGACAAAGCGACCTGAGAGTACTCTTTGTGCGGTAGAGCGATGACATGGGGGAGCCATCTTGAGGAATGATGCGATCACGAGCCCGAACCCTGCGAATTCGACTGGTCTGTTGCGCTCGTTTATCGCCGCAGCCTGTGCGGGATCGCCTCATTTGTTGCACGTGTTGCATGCAGTGCAACAACAGTTCCTGCATATCTCCTATCAGGCTGCCCATGAAGTCGCAACACAACTCAGTGTGCCGCTCAGCCAGGTTGAAGCAGTGATCGGGTTCTATTCCTTCCTGCGCAGGACCCCGCGCGGCCGGTTCGATATACTGTTCAGCAATTGCACCAGTTGCTAACCGTTCTATACAAATAAACTTTACTTAAGGAAACACGATGTCCGAACTCAATGATCCAAGGGTGTTCTTTGCGGCAGAGCGAACCTTGCTCGCATGGAACCGGACCAGTCTGACGCTGATGGCTTTCGGATTTGTCATAGAACGGTTTGGCTTGTTCCTGCACTTGCTGTTGCCAAAACAAGGAATGCCTGTCGAGAGAGGGATCTCATTCTGGGTCGGCATCGCCTTTGTGCTCCTGGGTGCATATTCTGCTCTGGTGGCGACTGCGCAATACCGAAAAGTGCTCAAGACCCTGAAGCCCATCGAAATCCCTGAGGGCTACAGCGCCAATGGCGGAGCGATCATCAATTTACTTGTCGCCATGCTGGGGCTCGCATTGGTTGCTTATCTATTCATCGCGCAATGATGTGGAGCGTTCTACGAGCACGGCAGCTTGAGTTACTAGGCAAACTTCTGAACCAATCTACGAACGTACTGAAGTTGGCTCAAAGCGCCTTGCTGACCTTCATGATGCCATGATCTTCCTCGCTGGTCTTGATGGTGAAGCCGAGGCGTGTCATCAGCTTGAACATCTTGTGATTGTTGCCCAGCACTTCGCCTTCAATCACTGACAAGCCATTGGAGCGCGCCGCCTCCATCAGCGAGACCATGAGTTTCTGTCCCAGTCCCTTGCCCTGGATGCTGTCCGCTATCGCCAGCGCGAATTCGCAGGTATCTCCGTCCGGATTGATGGCATAGCGCGCGACGCCCAGTTCGATCTCCTTGTCCTGCACCAGGGTCACCGCGATCAGCGCCATCTCGCGGCTGTAATCGATCTGGGTGAAGCGCACCAGCATGGATTCGGTGAGTTCATGCATGCTGTTCATGAAGCGGAAATACTTGGATTCCTCCGACAGGCCGCGCACGAATTCCTGCACCAGTTCGGCATCCTCGGGACGGATCGGGCGTATCGTGATGTCGGTGCCGTCGGCGAGCTGCCACTGGCTGACCAGTTGAGTGGGGTAGGGATAGATCGCCATGTGCGCATAACGGTCTGCACTGGGCTGTCGGAATTCCACCACCACGCGCGCATCGGCGGCCAGTGCGCCATTCTCGTCGAGAATCAGCGGATTGATATCCATCTCCTTGAGCAGGGGCAGTTCGCAAACCATCTCTGAGACGCGCAGCAGCACGTCCTCGAGCGCCTCCATGTTGGCCGGCGCCATATTGCGGAATGCGATCAGCATCTTCGCGATGCGGGTATCTTGGATCAGCTCGCGCACCAGAAAGTTGTTCAGCGGCGGCAGTGCGACGGCGCGGTCACCCATGATCTCGACCGCCGTGCCGCCCGCGCCGAATGTGATCACCGGCCCGAACACCGGGTCGCTGGTCACGCCTATCATCAGTTCGCGGCCATTCGGCTTGACGATCATCGGCTCGATCGAGATGCCGTCCATCTTGGCATTGGGGCGATTGCGCTGGATGTTGTCGTGTATGTGCTGATAGGCGGCGCGCACTTCGTGGGCATTGTTCAGGTTGAGCAGCACACCGCCGGCATCGCTCTTGTGGCTGATATCGGGCGAATTGACTTTCATCGCCACCGGGAAGCCCAGTTGCTGCGCGATCAGCAGCGCCTCGTTGGGCGAGTGCGCGACCATGGTTTTCGCGACGGGGATATGGAACGCAGACAGCAAAGCCTTGGATTCCATTTCCGTCAGCACCTTGCGATGTTCCTGCATCGCGCCCTCGATGATCAGTCGCGCACTTTCCACATCCGGTTCGATGTGGTGGGAGAACGGGCCGGGCATTTGCATCAGCAATTTCTGATTGCGGTAGTAGGCGGAAAGATGCGAGAACACTTCCACCGCCGGTTCCGGCGTGCGGAAGTGCGGCTTGTGCGCTTTGGCAAAAGCATCACGCGCTGCGGCGACTTGCGTGTCACCCATCCAGCAGGTCAACAGCGGTTTGCTGTGCGTGTTGGAAAGTGCGATCAGCGCCTGTGCCGATTCCAGCGGTTTGGTCATCGCCTGCGGCGTGAGTATGGCCAGCACGCCATCCACATTGTCATCTTCCAGGCAGGCTTTGACGGCGAAATGATAGCGGTCCGCCTGGGCGTCGCCGATGATGTCCACCGGATTGCTGTGCGGCCAGTTCGGCGGCAGATGCCGGTTGAGTTCTTCGATGGTAGCTTGAGATAAAGTGGCCATCGTGAGCCCCAGGTCGGCGGCACGGTCGGCCGCCATCACGGCGGGACCGCCACCATTGGTGACGATGGCGAGTCGGTTGCCGACCGGGCGGAAGCCGCACGACAACGCCTTGGCAGCGGTGAACAACTGGGTGATGGTCTGCACCCGCACCACGCCGGCGCGGCTGACGGCCGCATCGAACACATCGTCCGCGCCGACCAGCGAGGCGGTATGCGACATGGCCGCTTTCGACCCCGCCGCATGGCGGCCGACCTTGACCAGGATCACCGGCTTGATGCGCGCGGCGGCGCGCAGTGCGCTCATGAAGCTGCGCGCGTGGCGGATGCCCTCGATATACATCAGGATGCTGGTGGTGTTGGCGTCGGACACCAGGTAATCCAGGATCTCGCCGAAATCCACATCGGTCGACGAGCCCATCGACACGACACTGGAGAAGCCCACATCGTTGTGCTGTGCCCAATCCAGGATCGCGGTACACAACGCGCCTGATTGCGAAACGAAGGCGATGTTGCCGGTGTTCGCGCCGCCCTTGTTGAAAGTGGCGTTCAGGCCGATGGAGGGACGCATGATGCCGAGGCAGTTCGGGCCGATCAGGCGGATGTTATAGCGGCGCGCCGTTTCCAGCAGTTGGCGCTCCAGCGCCGCGCCTTCCGCTCCCGCCTCGCCGAACCCGGCGGTGATGATGACCGCGGCCTTCACGCCATGGATGCCGCAACTCTCGATGATGCCCGGCACGGTCTGCGGCGGCGTGGCGATCACCGCCAGTTCCACTGGCTCATTGATGTCGGCGATGGTGGCGTAGGCGCGCTTGCCTTGCACCTCAGTGTGTTTCGAGTTGATCGGATAGAGCGTGCCCGAAAAGCCGCTGCCCAGCATGTTCTGGAACACGATCTGGCCGACCGAGTCGGGCCGGTCACTGGCGCCGAACACGGCGACAGACTTGGGTGAAAACAGCGTGCTGAGGTAGTGTTTGCCCATGATTTGCGATCCCGGCTGGAAGGATGTTGAGTATGATAGCACTGTGGTATTACAGCACTGCGGTAACTATCGTAGGGTGCGCATAGCGCACCCTACATAATAATTGTTGTTCTACGAGAACTGGAATCAGTCCGTTAGGAAGAGACGCCATGCAAACCGCCTACATCAGCCACCCGCTCAGTCTCAAACACGACATGGGCGCGCATCACCCGGAATGTCCGGCACGCATCCATGCCATCGAGGATCTGTTGATCGCCACCGGATTGATGGACTATCTGCAGCGTCATGATGCGCCGGCGGCGACGCGCGAGCAGTTGCTGCGTGTGCATGATGCGGACTACCTCGATACGATCGCGTCCAGTGTGCCGCAGCAGGGCATCGTGTATCTCGACGGCGACACCGCGATGAATCCGTACAGCTACCAAGCCGCGCTGCATGCCGCCGGAGCCGTGGTGCTGGGCGTGGATCTGGTCATGG
>JAYVKW010000180.1:0-10354 GCA_043768015.1 Gallionella sp. | reverse complement strand
AACAACCGGTACGCCGGGTTGTCGCTCTCGTCCCAATAGCGATAGCCGAGCGTGTCGAGGAAGGTCTTGAGCGCCTTCTTGTCGTGATGCGGCACCTGTATGCCGACCAGCACGCGGCCGTAATCCGCGCCGTGGTTGCGGTAGTGGAACAGGCTGATGTTCCAACTGTGGTTCATGCTGTTGAGGAACTTCATCAGCGCGCCGGGAAGTTCGGGGAATTCGAAGCGGAACAGGATTTCGTCTTTGGCCTCCGGCGCGCGCCCGCCGACCAGGTGGCGCACATGCAGCTTGGCCATTTCGTTGTCGCTCAGGTCGAGCGTGGCGAGTTTGCTGTGCCGCAGCTTGTCCACCAGTTCGGCGGTTTCAGTTTGGTTGCGTACCTGGATGCCGACGAACACCTGCGCCGCTTTCGGGTCGGCGTAGCGGTAGTTGAATTCGGTGATGTTGCGCTTGCCGAGCAGCGCGCAGAATTTGCGAAAGCTGCCGGGCGTTTCGGGGATGGTGACGGCGAGTATCGCCTCGCGCTTTTCGCCGATCTCGGCGCGTTCCGCGACGAAGCGCAGGCGGTCGAAATTCATGTTCGCGCCTGAGGCGATGGCGACCAGCGTTTCATCTTTGAGCTTCTCGCGCGCGGCATACAGCTTGGCTCCGGCCACGGAGAGTGCCCCCGAAGGCTCAAGGATGGAGCGGGTGTCCTGGAACACGTCTTTGATCGCCGCGCATACGGCATCGGTATCGACCAGCACGATTTCATCCACATATTTTTTGCAGATGCGCAGGGTTTCTGCACCGACTTGCTTGACCGCCGTGCCGTCCGCGAACAGGCCGATGTCGGCCAGTTGTACACGCTTGTTGGCTTTGAGTGCACGGTACATGGCGTCCGAATCGGTGGTCTGCACACCGATGATCTTGATGTCGGGGCGTACTTGTTTGACGTAGGCGGCTACACCGGAAATTAAACCGCCGCCGCCGATGGGCACAAAGATGGCGTGGATCGGCGCCTGATGCTGGCGCAGAATCTCCATCGCGATGGTGCCCTGCCCGGCGATCACATCAGGGTCGTCAAACGGGTGGACGAAAGTGAGCTGATGTTTTTTTTCAAGTACCAATGCATGCTTGTAAGCATCGCTGTAGCTATCGCCGTGCAACACGCTCTCGACCCGCTGCTTGCCGAAATGTTTGACGGCATCTATTTTGACTTGCGGGGTAGTGGTCGGCATCACGATGATCGCTTTGCAACCAATATGCTGCGCGCTGAGCGCCACGCCCTGCGCATGGTTTCCCGCCGAAGCCGTGATCACGCCGCGCTTGAGTTGTTCGGGTGTGAGTTGCGCCATTTTGTTGTATGCGCCGCGCAGCTTGAACGAGAACACCGGCTGCATATCCTCGCGCTTGAGCAATACCGTATTGCCGATGCGCGCCGATAAATTGGGCGCGACTTCCAGCGGGGTTTCAACCGCCACATCATAGACGCGCGCGTTGAGGATGCGTTTCAAATAACCGTTCATGACAAATCGCCTGAAAAACAGGCTCGCAGATTAGCATAAAAGCTTCGCTTAACTCTGCCTCTGCTAAATTGTTCAGGGCATTTTGCCGCCAGCAGCTGATTCGGTAGCATGTTGCGCGAGCAAGGAACGCGCGGCCGCCAGCCAGTACGCTTTCCCTTCATCTGCCGCTTGATGCAACTGTTTAAGTTCGCCATGCTTTAAAAAATACGCATACGCCCGGAGCGCCTGAGGGAATAACTCACGACGCTGCGCATCGAAGGTGGCAAAATAAAAGTGCAGCGCCGGCAGATTTCCGCGCTCGATGAGTGTCGGCAAAGTAGACAGGCAGTCAGCCAGCAGATCGCGCACCGCGCGCGCGTACGGCTCGGCCTTGGTGCGCGCTACCGCCATCACCATAGCTTGCCATTGCGCACCGAGCAATTCGCCCGCCTTGGCCTCACCGACCTCGTGCAAAATCATGGTTTCCATTTCATTTTCTGTCATTTGATCAAGCGCGGCCTCGGCATCGCTCATAAAAGGGTAGCTCGCGAATGCGCGCGCCATAGTGCTGTCCCGCTTTCGCCATTGCCATTCTTCGAACTTCTCCCACAGGTAACGGCGCACCGATTCCTGGCGTACAAATATCGTGCGCCCCTGTAGCATCGCCGGTGGCGCCGCCAACTCACGCGCATACTCGCAGGATGACACTAAAATAGTGAAGCCGGCGCGTTCTTCAGTGCGTAACAAACGCCCTAAAAAGAACAGCGGTTTTTGGAAGCGCCCATAACCGGCGCTGTACACATAACCTTGCGGTAGTAGTTCGCGGTTGGCGGATTTTGCGTCGTAAGGATCAAGTGTCGCGTGCATTAGTGGCAAGTGTGCAAAATCTTCAGTCCCGACGCGACTCCAAAGGTTCTCGCGGGCATTCAACCATTTACCGAGTTCATTTTTTGGCAGGGCGCGCGAGAACGGCAGCGCGTTTTCCCAGCGATAAAACTCACGCATCTTGAGCAGAAAAATGCATAAGCTATAGTCACCAGCATAACGGGCATCGGAAATATTGCAGTTGTGCTGCACTACATTGGCAAGTTGGTGGGGGCAATCAAGCATGATCCTCTGCTCCTTCAGAAAATAGCCAAGGCGGCTGTTGCGCTGTTTTGCTGCGTGTCATTTTAGGGATTTCTTGAATGAGCCATAGAGGACTATAATTACTCAGCAGTCAGAAATTAAGACGACACCTGTAGGGTGGATAAGCGTAGCGCATCCACCCTACAAATACGGCGTTGCTCCGTCTGTAGCCTTAATTTCTGACTGCGCTGTAAAGGGTATCTCTAAACTGTTTTTTAGGTGAAAGCTAATTTAGGGTACATCCCGCTACGTAATCAATTCTCGGAGGATAAGATTATGAGTCTAAAGGAAACCATCACTGTAGCCAATAACGATTCAGGAATAACCCCGGACTTTCCTCATGCGCCGCCCGCATGGACACCAGCAATCGCAATACAGACAGCACAGCAGGAAGGGTTGAAACTCAGCGAAGATCATTGGGATGCACTGCGCGCCCTGCAAAAGTATTTTGCCCAGCACGAAGGCATGTCTACCAATATGCGTGTGCTGCATGACGCGCTCGATGAAAGATTTCATGTTAAGGGCGGTCTCAAAGGTCTTTATCTGCTGTTCCCCGGCGGACCAGTGGCGCAAGGTTGCCGTATCGCAGGGCTTCAGGTGCCACCAGGAGCTATCGACAAGAACTTTGGTAGTGTCGGTTAGCAGTTTGTTTAATTCTACTGCGCTTGATGATGCGGCGTTGGCAAGCGGCTCAAAATCCGGGGCCACAAAGCGGCAAATAGCCTATACACTCCGGTTCTTCGCCGCTTTCCGCCTTGCCTGATCTTCGCTCGCGACGAATTTCAATAAACTGTTAGGGAAACGCAGATTAATTCGTCATCCCCGCATTGCGAAACCCTTGCGATGCCAGCGAAAATCGGTTCAAATGCCGCGCATGGAAACAATCGATCAACATGGCATCGTCATACAGACTCAGGTGAATTACCTGCCGGAGCAATCCGATGAAGCGGGCAACCGTTTCGTGTTTTCTTACACCATCACCATCACCAATCTCGGCCATTCGTCCGCCAAGCTCATCAGCCGTCATTGGGTCATCACCGATGCCCATAACCACGTTCAAGAAGTGCGCGGGCAGGGCGTGGTGGGCGAGCAACCCTTGCTCAAACCCAGCCAGAGTTTCGAATATACCAGCGGCACGGTGCTGACCACACAGGTCGGCACGATGCGCGGCAGTTACCAGATGCAGACTGATGATGGCGCACAGTTCGAGGTCGAGATCCCGCAATTCGTGTTGAGTGTGCCGCGTGTTTTGCATTAAATGGCACCTGGTGAGGGCGCAGCACGCGGCGCCCCTACTGCTTGTTTTTCTTGTTGCCTGCACTACGCCCAAGCCGTCTGTTGCGCCACCCCCGGTTCGGCCTTTCGCACCCTTTGCGGTCAGCAAATGGGAGATGTTGCCGGATTGGCAAACGATAGATTTGCAGCCAACCTGGGCGGCTTTTTGGCAAAGCTGCAACGCGCTGAAGAACAAGCCGGGCTGGCTGGCAGTGTGCGCGCGCGCCACTGAATTAACGCAAACAGACAACAATGCCTTGCGCGCTTTTTTTGAGCAGGGTTTTACACCTTACCAGGTTTACAACCCGGATGGGTCGTCACAGGGTTTGATCACCGGCTACTACGAACCGAAACTTTATGGCAGCCGGGTCAAGACCACGCGCTTTCGTTATCCCTTATATGCCGCACCGGACGATCTGCTGACCATTGATTTGAGCGAGGTGTATCCGCAACTGAAAAGTTTGCGTTTGCGCGGACGGCTGCAAGGCAATCGCGTCGTGCCTTACTACAATCGCGGCGAGATCGATAACGGCAAGGCCCCGTTGCAAGGGCGCGAATTATTCTGGGTAGACAACGCGGTGGAGTTGTTCTTTCTGCAAATACAAGGCTCGGGACGCATCGAATTGCCGGATGGCAGTTTGATAAAAGTCGGTTATGCCGAACAGAACGGACATCCGTATAACTCCATCGGCAAAAAACTGGTCGACATAGGTGCGTTCAAGCTCGAAGAATCCTCGATGCAGAACATCAAGCTGTGGGCGGAACAGCACCCCGATAAATTGGCCAGCCTGCTGGAACAAAATCCCAGCTACGTGTTCTTCCGCGAATTGCCCAGCGATCTTCCCGCCCCGCTGGGCGCTTTGGGCGTGCCGCTGACCAATGAATACAGCCTGGCGGTGGATGCGCGCACCATCCCGCTCGGCGCGCCAGTGTTTCTTTCTACCACTTATCCGAACACCACCGCGCCGTTGAACCGCCTGATGCTGGCGCAGGATACCGGCGGCGCGATCAAGGGAGCGGTGCGCGGCGATTTTTTCTGGGGTTTTGGCGAACAGGCCGGAACTCAGGCGGGACGCATGAAACAGAGCGGTCAAATGTGGGTGTTGTTTCCCAAGGGCGCGGAACCGGCGCTAGGTCCGTAGAATTTTTACCACGCGTTTAATTCATGCAAGGCGCGAAAAAATTTTCAGCACCGCATAACGCGCCAGCTGGAATGAAATCCGGATTTCTAGAAATGCGCCTAGCCAGTGATATGCACGCAATCACGCCCGCCGTGCTTGGCGGAAAGCAATTCTTGATTAGCTAGATCGATGAGCAGCTCTTCCGTGGTATCCCGATTCGGCAGACGATGAATGCCGCCGATACTGATGGTGACCACTCCATGCGGGGAATCGCCGTGCGGGATATTGAGTGCGCGCACTTGTTCGCAAAGTTTTTGCGCGTGATAGCGCAAGGCCTCGATACCGGTGGAAAATGACACGACGGCAAATTCTTCGCCGCCATATCGCGCTACGCAATCCGACGTGCGCATGAATGATTTTGCGATGCAATCGCCCACCATACGCAAACATTCATCCCCCGCTGAGTGCCCATAACGCTCATTGAATAGCTTGAAGTGATCCAAATCAATCATCAGCACCGATATCCCGCTGTGGATGCGTTGTGCGACATGCATCAAATCGGCGAAGCGTTCGTCGAAGTGGCGGCGGTTACCCATACCGATCAGTGAGTCGGTATAGGTCGAGGTTTCCGGTTGTTGTCCTATCTGGCTTCTAGCCGCCACATCTTTCAGGATGCCGATGAAATGGGTGATCCCACCTTGCGCATTATGCAACGGAGAAATGTTGAGCTCGCTCCAGAACACTGAGCCATCCTTGTGGTAATTGCGTAACGTGACAACGCAACCCTCGCCTTTGGCGATAGCAGCGAGCATTACATCTATTTCGGGCTGGTCGGTATCGGTTCCCTGCAAGATGCGATAATTTTTGCCGATGACTTCGTCAGAGGTATAGCCAGTCAATCTTTCAAAACCCTCATTGACATAGATCAGCGGAAAATCCTGCTGCTGCGCATCGGCGATGGTAACGCCCTCGCGCGCTTGGCTAACAGTTTTGACGAGCAGGTCTTGATAAGTTTCCGCGCTGGAACTCATGACGTACCCGGGTTTTTCCTGATTTCGCTCAGATTTTTTTCCAATTCTGCCGCAGGCAAAAAGCCCGGGGCTTGTATGCCGTTACCAAAAATCAGGTTCGGCGTGCCGTTGACGCGGAGTTTTTGACCCAACGCCATGACCTTGTCAGTTTGGGTAGCGCAAACTGCTTTCGCAGGTGCGATTTCGCTCAACATCCAATCGTCCCAGGCTTTGATCGGATTCTTTGAACAAAGCACATTGCGCACGATTTCATCCGAACCGGGGAAGATCGGGTACAGGAAAAAATACAGCGTGACATCGCTGACTCCACTCAACTCTTTCTCCAGACGTTTGCAGAAGCTGCAGTTGGGATCGGTGAAAATGGCCAATTTGCGCTTGCCGTTGCCCTTCACCTTTTTCACCGCAAGCTCGAGCGGCAACTTGTCGAAATCGATCGCGAATAGCACCTGGCGCCGATCTCCGCTCAAATCCCGGCGGGTTTTTGTTTCGATGATGTTACCTTCGAACAGGTATTCCCCCTGCGCATCCGAGTACATGAGCTGATCGTCAATGACAATTTCATACAGTCCCGCATAAGGCGTTTTGACGATGTGTTCGATCTTGCCGATGCCGGGGAATTTGCTTTGCAAGGACTTGCGAATTTCGTTCTCTCCGGCGTGCGCGGAAGACAACAGAGTGAACAGAAACAAAGTGGTGAGTATTTTCATAAGTATTCTCTTTGGTTAATTCGCTATCTTCGGTTAATTCAGGGCGTGCCGCATCAACATTTTTTTCAGCGGGACGATGCGATTGGTGGCATTCAGCCCAAAATTGCGCACGGCACGCAACAGCGGAACGTCATTATTGAACAAATGCTTCAGGCCATAAGTCGTCGCCTGCATCGTGTAGATGTCTTCCTTGCGTTTTCGTTCATAACGGCGCAGCAATTGCGCATCACCGCAGTCGTTTTGCGCGCCCCGCCCGGCCAGTATCTGCGCCAGTTGGCGCGCATCGCGAAAGCCGGTATTCACACCCTGCCCCGCCAGCGGGTGCATATTGTGTGCGGCATCGCCGATCAGCGCCATGCGTGGCGCGCTGATCTGCGGCAATACCAACAGGCGCAGCGGGAAAGCGGCGGGAGGCGTAAGGAGTTGCAGATTTCCAAGCGTGTGCCGTGACGCTGTTGCAACTTCAGCGCATAACTCTTCATGCGTTAACGCAAGCAGCTGCGCGGATTTTTCGGGGCTGACCGACCACACCATGGAAACCCGCAGACCGGGCAGCGGCAGCAGCGCGAGTATGCCGTCCGGTTGGAACCATTGATACGCAATACCGCGATGCGGCAGCTCGGTGGAGAAGTTTGCCACTACGCCGTGTTGTTGATAGTCCACCGGCACGGCGCTGATTCCCGCTTGCTTGCGCACCCAGGAATCGCGCCCATCCGCGCCTACGATGAGTTGGGCGCTCAGGGTACGGCCATCTTCCAAGGTAAGCGTGGCCGCATCCGCAGCAAACTGGAGCGATGCGCAACGTTCCGGATGCAGCAGGGTGAGGTTTTCTTGCTCCTGCAGCACTTGCCACAGCGCGTGCTGCAACGCGCGGTTTTCTAATATGCACGCCAGTTCCGCCACGCCCATTTGATAAGCGCTGAATTCCAGTTCCGCTCCGGTGTCGCCAAACACGCGCATCTCCTCGACCGCTGTGATGCGGCTGGCATCCAGCAAAGACCATGCGCCGGATTGCTCCAGGAAAGTGCGGCTGCCCGGGCTGATCGCGTAAACGCGGCTATCCCATTCGACTTTCTGGTCTGCTATTTGGTGTTCCACCAGCACAGATGCGGGCTGGCTTTCCACCAATGCCAGCGACAGCCCGCTGTGCTTGAGCGCGGCGGCGAGACTGGCTCCCACTAAACCGCCGCCTATAATAATGACATCGAATTCCATGGAGAGAATCATAACATGGTGGCCGCCCGGACACGGTGTTGCGCAGCATCCGGTGCGGGAAGAGCGGCGGCGGTTGCTCCCACACCAAAGTGTTACACACCACCGTGTCGCAACCGCCAGTTTCATTTATAATCCCACCCCCTGGCGGAAAAACCCCAGGTAAAAAAACAAGATGCGCATCGGCCCCTATCAACTGAAAAATAATCTCATCGTTGCCCCCATGGCGGGGGTGACAGATCGCCCTTTCCGCATGTTGTGCAAACGCATGGGGGCGGGCATGGCGGTGAGCGAGATGGTGTCTTCCAACTCATTGCTGTACGGTTCGGAAAAGACCCTGCGGCGCGCCAACCATGAAGGCGAGGTCGATCCGATTTCGGTGCAGATCGTCGGCGCCGATCCGCAAATGCTGGCGCAAGCCGCCAAATACAACGTGGACAACGGTGCGCAGATCATCGACATCAACATGGGGTGTCCGGCAAAAAAAATCTGCAACGTGATGGCCGGTTCCGCGCTGTTGCAGAATGAACCGCTGGTGGCAACCTTGCTGGAAGCTGTGGTCGGCGCGGTGAATGTGCCCGTCACACTCAAGATACGCACCGGTTGGGACAAGCAGAATCGCAATGCCATCCGCATCGCCAGGATCGCCGAAGCAAGCGGCATCCAGGCGCTGGCGATACATGGCCGCACCCGCGCCTGTGCCTACACCGGCGATGCGGAATACGACACCATCGCTGCGGTCAAGGCCAGGGTGAACATCCCCATCATCGCCAACGGCGACATCACCACGCCGGAAAAAGTCAAATACGTGCTGGAACAAACCGGCGCAGATGCGGTGATGATAGGCCGCGCCGCACAGGGTCGTCCGTGGCTGTTCCGCGAGATCGAACACTTTCTCAAGACTGATCAACACCTGCCCACACCCGAGGTCGGCGAGATTCATCGCGTGCTGGTAGCGCATGTGCATGAGCTGTATGGCTTCTACGGCGAACACACCGGTTTGCGCGTGGCGCGCAAACACATCTCCTGGTACACCAAAGGTTTGAGCGGCTCGGCACACTTCCGTCATCACATGAATCAACTGGAAAGCCCCGCCGAACAATTGGCGGCAGTGGATGAATTTTTTGCGGAGCAAGCGCAGCGTGGAACACAACTGCATTACATCGAGGAGCTGGCAGCATGAGCGATAGTTTGATCAGCGAAAATGAAATGGCGCGCTACGTGCGCAAAGCTCTCAAGGAATATTTCAAAGACCTCGACGGCGAGGAGCCCTGTTGCGGCATGTACAACATGGTAATTAACTGCGTCGAGAAGCCGCTGCTCGAAATGGTGCTAGAACAGGTCGGCGGCAATCAAACGCGCACGGCGGAAATGCTGGGCATCAACCGCAACACCTTGCGCAAGAAGATGCAGCAACACGGTATTTCGTAGAGGCACGGCGCAACAAAGTCAGGCAATCCACTATCCAGCAAGCCGGATGTGGAATTGACACCGCCGTGCCGGTGCCGGAACAAAAGCTTCACGTGCCCCTACGGATACCGCCCCTATCCATATTTATTTCAAACTGGAATCATCATGGCAGCAATCAAACAGGCTCTCGTCAGCGTGTCGGACAAATCCGGCGTACTCGAATTTGCGCAGGGATTAGATCAACTTGGCGTCAAAATTCTCTCCACCGGCGGCACCGCCAAACTGCTTGCCGATAACGGCATCCCAGTCACCGAAGTAGCGGATTACACCGGCTTCCCCGAGATGCTCGATGGGCGCGTGAAAACGCTGCAGCCGAAAGTCCACGCGGGCATCCTGGCGCGGCGCGACCTGCCGGAACATGTTGCCACACTAAAGAAACACGGCATCCCGACCATCGATCTGGTGGTGGTAAATCTGTATCCGTTTGCAGCAACTATCGCCAAACCGGATTGCACACTGGAAGACGCCATCGAGAACATCGACATCGGCGGGCCGACCATGGTGCGAGCAGCGGCGAAGAACCACGGCCATGTCGCCATCATCACTGATCCGGCGGACTACTCTGAAATACTCGCCGAGATGCAAACCAATGGCGGCGCGGTGAGTGACGCGACACGTTTCGATCTGGCGAAGAAAGCCTTTTCGCACACCGCCGCTTACGATTCCGCGATCAGCAACTACCTCACCGCAATCAATGCGGACGGCACCAGGAGCGCGTTCCCAGCGCAGATCAATTTCAATTTCGCCAAGGTGCAGGACATGCGCTACGGCGAGAACCCGCACCAGAGCGCCGCATTCTACCGCGACCTTGTTGCAGTACCGGGCGGTATCGCCGACTACACACAGTTACAGGGTAAAGAACTTTCCTATAACAACATCGGCGACGCCGATGCGGCCTGGGAACTGGTCAAGACCTTCGATCA
>JAYVKW010000179.1:0-4200 GCA_043768015.1 Gallionella sp. | reverse complement strand
TGTCGGCAGGTCTGCATCGATTGTGGAAACGCTTCGCGGTCAGCGTCAGCGGCGTGCGTGAAGGTCAGCGCGTGCTGGACGTGGCGGGCGGCTCGGCTGATCTGTCACGGCTGTTCCTCAAACAGGTTGGCAGCGGCGGGCAAGTCGTGCTCACCGACATCAACAACGCCATGTTGCGCGTAGGCCGCGACCGCCTGCTCGACTCAGGCATTTCTACACCCGTCACGCAATGCGACGCCGAACACCTGCCCTTCCCCGACAACTATTTTGATTGCGTCAGCATTGCCTTCGGCCTGCGCAACATCACCCACAAGGATGCCGCGCTGCGCGAGATGCGCCGTGTGCTCAAGCCGGGTGGACGCTTGATCGTGCTGGAATTTTCCAGGATCGCCAAGCCGCTGGAAAAATTTTACGACGCCTATTCATTCAAGTTGTTGCCCAAAATCGGACAACTTATCGCCAACGATGCGGATAGTTATCGTTATCTCGCCGAATCCATCCGCATGCATCCGGGACAGAATGAATTGAAGAACATGATGGAAGACGCAGGATTGAAAAAGGTCGAATACTTCAATCTGACCGGCGGTGTGGTTGCGGCGCATCGGGGGTATAAGTTTTAATTCTGCTTTATACAAAAATATATTCAAGCAATTTTGTATTGCGCCATCTTAACCATCTCCAACTATTTCATATGTCACAACGCGTAGAAAAGCTTGCGATCCTGTTTGCTGATATTTGCGGCAGCACGGCACTCTATGAAAACCTTGGGGACGACCTGGCGCGCAAAATGATAGCGCGATGCATCAACACAATGACCGGCAGCATTTCCGTTTATCAAGGCACACTACTCAAGACTATAGGCGATGAGGTCATGGTCATCTTTCCGAGCGCCGAAGCCGCCTTACATGCTGCCTGCGCAATGCAGGTAGCGGTGGAAAATGATCGGCCATCAGACGGTACTCCTTTGCACATCCGCATCGGCTTTAACTATGGCGAGGTGATCAAAGAGTCCAATGATGTATTTGGCAACACCGTCAATGTCGCCGCCCGTGTCGCCACGATAACCAGGGCAGGCCAAATCTTGGCGACTCGGGCAGTGTTTAACGCCTTGCCTCCCGCTTTGCAGAACAAGATGCGTCAAATCATGCGTGCCGAATTCAAAGGCACGCAGGAGCTTCACGAGATTTACCAGGTCATCTGTGAACGTGAGGACACACTGAAGACGCGTTTCGGCATACCGGCATACCACCAGTCTCCGGACAATAACGATGAGATGATTTTGCGTTATCGCGACCAGTCGCTCAAAGTTAACAAAGAACGCAGGGAGGTGGCATTGGGACGGGGGGAAACCTGCGATATCGTCGTACAAAATGATTTTGCTTCGCGTCTGCATACCCACATTGAATTGCGTTTCGGCAAATTCATCATCGCCGATCAGAGCATCAATGGAACCTATATTCGTTTCAGCGACGGCAATGTGGTGCACCTCACCCGCGAGGAAATTCCCCTGCATGGAAATGGCTCCATCAGCCTGGGGCAATCATTTGCCGAGAATCCTGCCGAAATTGTCGAGTTCTCACTCTCGTCTACTCATGCTCAACACAGAGCGGCGAAGTAGTGTTGACTCTTTGTGCCGCAAATCCAATTGCGGGCAAAATGAAATTAATGGATGTTCAGCTTGGCGGAAGTGATACATACAATTTCTAACTACATCGTGCGCATTACTCACGCTGCATGACTGCATATGATCGGATCCCAAGCGACTTACCACCCACCGCGCGACTGCGGCCTCAGTCTTACCTACCGTGACGAGTCACTTTTGGTGGCGAACAAACCCGCCGGACTGCTGGCGGTGCCGGGGCGCGGGGCGGACAAGCAGGATTGTCTATCCACGCGAATCCAACGAGAATTCCCCGATGCGCTGATCGTGCATCGGCTCGATATGGCGACTTCCGGCCTGATGGTGTTCGCGCGCGGGGCTGCGATGCAGCGCCGCCTTTCGCAGGTGTTCCGCAAACGCGAAGTGGAAAAATGCTATGTGGCGATAGTGGCGGGCAAGATGGGGCAGCCGACTGGCGAGGTGAATCTGCCTATCGTTGCCGACTGGCCGAACCGCCCGCTACGCAAGATCGATGCTGCGCTGGGCAAACCCTCGCTGACGCGCTATCGCGTGCTGGCACATGATGCGGTCATGAACACCAGCCGCGTCGAACTCGAACCGGTAACCGGCCGCACCCACCAGTTGCGGGTGCATATGGCGGCCATCGGGCATCCGATTCTTGGCGACGTGTTGTACGGCGAAGCGGCTCGCGGCGTGGCGGAGCGTTTGCTGCTGCATGCCAGCATGCTAAGCTTTGCGCATCCGCTCAGCGCGGAAATACTGACCATGGTAAGCGAACCGCCGTTTTGAACGTCAAGGTGTCCTTCACCCACCTGCATTCAGGTAGAGTGTGAACGCGGTCATTGACAACCGTAGCGACGAAGGTGGCGAGATGCCGAAAAAATCCTTTCCCTTGTCCGGGGTCTGGCGCCTGCTCGAGCCGGAGCCGGTCGTGCTGGTCGGCAGCTAAGGATCGCGCGAACATCATGATCATGTCGTGGCACACCATGCTCGAATTTGAGCCGCCGCGCGTTCGGAATCGGAATAAGAAACTTTTGCCGAATAACTTTGCCTGAAGCTGCGCCACTGTGGGATGCGGCTGCCAGTGTTATACTTCGACCCGCTTTGCTTTACCCAACCAATGAGGGATACATGAAACGATTTTTGATGTTGTTGACGATTGCTTTGACCTGCCTGAGTTTATTTTCCGTGACGGCGGAAGCCAGGCGTTTTGGCGGTGGCGGCAGCTTTGGCAAGCAGCGTTCGATGGCTCCGCAACAGGCGCAGAGGGCGCCGGCTGTCGCTCCGGCGCCGGTCGCAGCACCCGCTCCGGCTGGCAACAAGTGGCTCGGCCCTCTGGCTGGCTTGGCGATCGGCGCTGGCTTGGGGGCAATGTTTGCGGGTGGTGGTTTAGGTGGCATGGGCGGTGCGATGGGCGGCATTCTGATGGCGTTGCTTGCAGCCGGTGTGGTGATGTTCCTGATCGCGAAATTCCGCAAGCCGCACTCGCAAGCCGCCATGCAATATGCCGGGGCTGACGCCTCCTACGACAGTCCGCGTCCTGTTCAACAACCATTGTCAGACGGCCTGGTAAGCGCTGCGCCTGCTGCGCAGCCAGGCAGCATCCCGGCAGATTTTCCGGTGGATACCTTTCTGCGCAGCGCCAAGACTTCGTTCATCCGCTTGCAAGCCGCGAATGACCGCAAGGATCTGAACGACATCCGCGAATACACCACGCCGGAAATGTTCGCCGAAATCTCGATGCAGATTCGGGAGCGCGACGATGTGCCGCAACAGACCGATGTGGTCGCGATCAACGGCGAATTGCTGGGCGTGGCCAACGAGGGCGACCTGGCGATTGCCAGCGTGCGATTCACCGGCCAGTTGCGCGAGAACAACGGCACACCGGAAAACGTGGACGAGATATGGCATGTGCAAAAGAATCTGCGCGACGACAAATCGGTTTGGCTTTTATCCGGTATCCAGCAAACCACGTTGCACTGATTCATCGTGTTTGCCCTACCCTCTGCCGCGGCACTGAATCACCTGCTCACGCAGAACAGTTGGGCATTAGGGCGGCTCGCCCGCTTTGCCGGCAAGACGGCGCGATTCGATATCGCGCCGTTTTCTTTTGCTTACACGATACTCGATGACGGCTTGCTGCAAAGTGCAGATGCAACAAGCCGTGCTGATGCAAGCTGTGTGATCGCCCCGTCGCTGTTGCCACGCCTGGCTTTGTCTGGCGCAAACGCACGCAATTCGCTATCCGCTGAAGCAGATGCGAAATTGTCAGATGAAAATGCGCATACCGGAATTCAAAGCGAAGGCGATGCCGAATTACTAAAGGAAATCTTTTTCCTGTCACGTAATCTGCGCTGGGATGCTGCGGAGGACTTGAGCGGCATGACCGGCGATATCGCGGCGGAACGCATCATGCAAATCGCGCAGGACACGCAGCGACAGTTGCGTGACATTGCGCTAAATCTGTCACAGGCCGCAGCGGAATATTGGACGGAGGAACGCCCGCTACTGGCCAAGCCACAGCAAGTATCCACATTCATGCAGCAAGTGGATACGTTGCGCGACGACGTGGCGCGGCT
>JAYVKW010000178.1:0-7866 GCA_043768015.1 Gallionella sp. | reverse complement strand
GGTGGCGGACGAAGATGCGGTGGAAGAAGCCGAAGCCGCGCTTTCTACGGTGGACTCGGAATTCGGCCGTACCACCGATCCGGTGCGTATGTATATGCGCGAAATGGGCACGGTCGGGTTGCTCACCCGCGAAAAAGAAATCGAGATCGCCAAACGTATCGAAGAAGGCCTGAAACACATGATTCAGGCGATTTCCGCGTGTCCGGCGACGATAGCCGAAATCTTGGCGTTATCCGCAAAGATCGAAAGCAATCAGATGCGCATCGACGAACTGATTGACGGTTTTGTGGATGTCGCAGATGAAGTCGTCATCGCCGCGAACGGCGATGACGAGGCAGAAGAAATTAGCGCCAATGACACCGACGAAGAAGAAGACGAAGAAGCGGCAGCGGCAGCGGCAGCGGCCAGTCTGGCGCAGCTGAGGGCGGATGCCTTGGCGCGTTTCGCCGTGGTTGCGGATTTGTTTTCCAAGCTAGGCAAGGCGTATGAGAAGCACGGCTATCGCAGCAAGCAGTACGACAAGCTACAGGCTGGCATCTCTGACGAGTTGATGAAGTTCCGCTTCTCCGCGAAGCAGGTGGATGCGTTGTGCGACACCATGCGCAGCTTGGTCGAAGAAGTGCGCCGCAGCGAGCGCAGCATTCAGGAAATGTGCGTGACCAAAGGCAAGATGCCGCGCCCGCATTTCATCAAGATATTTCCGGGTAATGAAGATAATTTGCAATGGGTCGCGCAGGAACTGAAGACGAAAAAACCATACAGCGAAACGTTGGAGCGTTACCGGCATGCCATCGTAGAACAGCAAAAAAGGCTGCTGGATTTGCAGCAGCGCGTCGGTATCCCGATTCGCGACCTGAAGGAAATCAACCGGCAAATGACCAACGGCGAAGCCAAGGCACGCCGAGCCAAGCGCGACATGATCGAGGCCAATTTGCGACTGGTAATTTCAATCGCCAAAAAATATACCAATCGCGGTCTGCAATTCCTCGACCTGATTCAGGAAGGCAACATCGGCCTGATGAAAGCGGTGGATAAATTTGAATACCGCCGCGGTTATAAGTTTTCGACCTACGCCACCTGGTGGATACGCCAGGCGATTACCCGCTCCATTGCCGACCAGGCACGCACCATCCGTATCCCGGTGCATATGATCGAAACCATCAACAAGATGAACCGCATCTCGCGGCAGATCATGCAAGAGACTGGTCAGGAGCCGGATGTGGCGACATTGGTAATCAAGATGGAGATGCCGGAAGACAAAATCCGCAAGATCTTCAAGATCGCCAAAGAGCCGATCTCCATGGAAACGCCAGTGGGCGATGACGATGATTCGCACTTGGGCGATTTCATCGAAGACTCGCATACCGCCGTGCCTATCGATGCGGCAATTTACGAGAGCCTGCGCGGCGCGACCTCGGATATTCTGGACAGCCTGACACAACGAGAAGCCAAGGTATTGCGGATGCGCTTCGGCATCGAAATGAACACTGATCACACGCTGGAAGAAGTGGGCAAGCAATTTGATGTCACCCGCGAACGTATCCGTCAGATCGAAGCCAAGGCACTGCGCAAGCTTCGCCATCCCTCGCGTTCCGAAAAGCTGAAAAGCTTCCTGGACAGCGAAAACTAAGCTGGCAATAACCAAAGGGTGCTTCTATAAATTCAAAATTCTAAGCTAGACAAGGCGCGAAAGAAAGTCCGCGCAACCTGTATTGGATATGTAAGCGTTAAAATTTCTTGGGCAACGCAGTATCGCGACGGAGTTTGGATTTATAGAGGTGCCCTAAACTTTTTCGGGTCGTTAGCTCAGTTGGTTAGAGCAGAGGACTCATAATCCTTTGGTCGGTGGTTCAAGTCCACCACGACCCACCAATAAACCATGAGTTACGCGATGCGTAGCTCATTTTTTATTGCACTGTCAACGAACTATCAACGGAATTAATGTTTTCAGTTTGGCGACAATTAGGCTTTTCATGATCTGATTGGCAGTGATTGGCACTACCTCTGCTGGTGTTTTCTCCCGATATGACTGGTTCATTTGTGGCGGCCATATATATCTTCGAAGCGCACGATGTCATCTTCACCCAAATATTCCCCGCTTTGCACTTCGATCATCACCAGATCGACAACACCGGGATTTTCCAGGCGGTGTTTGTGGCCCGCAGGGATATAGGTGGACTCGTCGGTGTTGATGAAAAGTTCCTGCTCGCCGTTGACGACCCTTGCCATGCCGCTGACCACGACCCAGTGTTCGCTGCGGTGATGATGCATCTGCAGGCTGAGGCGGCCAGCCGGTTTCACCACGATACGCTTGATCTTGAAACGCGGGCCTTCTTCCAGCACGGTGTAAGTGCCCCAGGGTCGATGCACGGTGGTGTGCAGTCTGTGTGTTTCATGGCCTTCGGCCTTGAGGCGTGCGAACAGGAATTTTACATCCTGGGCACGGCTGCGGTCGGCGACCAGCACCGCATCCGGTGTATCGATGACGATGAGATCATGGACACCTACGGCACCGACGATACGCTGGTTGCTCTGGATGTAGCAGTTGCTGACATCATGCAGCATGACTTCGCCTGCAATGCGGTTGCCCTGGGCATCCGGTGCGGTGAGTTCACCCACCGCGTTCCAGGAACCGATGTCGCTCCAGCCGATATTGCAAGGCACCACGGCGACATTCCTGGACTTTTCCATGACGGCATAGTCGATGGAGTCGTCGGGCACGCGGCCAAAAGTTTCCGCATCAAGTTCGATCTGGGTGTGGCCTTTGCCCAGTACCCGGCGGGACTGTTCGAGGCAGGCGCGGGTGGCAGCCAGAATATCCGGGCAGTGTAGTTGCATTTCGCGCAGCATGGTTCCCGCCGAGAAACAAAACATGCCGGAGTTCCACAAATAGTTGCCGGATTCCACATACTCTCGGGCCACTTCAAGGCTGGGCTTTTCGACGAAACGCACCACCGTGTTGCCATCCGCTTCGATATAGCCGTAGCCGGTTTCGGGTGTCTCGGGCTGGATACCGAATGTGACCAGCTTGCCTTGTGCGGCCAATCGCATTGCCGTCGCAACGGCTAGCCCAAATGCGGGCTGATCGGTAATCAGGTGATCGGCGGCGAGTACCAGCAAGAGCGCGTCATCACCATGGCTGGCCGCCACTTGCAGCGCTGCCGCAGCAATGGCGGGGGCGGTGTTGCGGCCGAAGGGTTCGAGGATGAAACTATTGGTAAGGTCCTTGTACAGGGTGCCGGCGACCTCGCGGTACTCATCCTCGGTTTTGAAAACAAGTTCGCGGTTGGTAACGGTGAGGGTCTCGGCCACATCCGGCAGAACCACACCGCGCAGCCAGGCTTTTTGCAGCAGGCTCTGCCCATCAGCCAGGCGGATAAATGGCTTGGGATGCAGCTCGCGGGAAACCGGCCAGAGCCGGGAACCTGCTCCGCCGCAAAGAATCGTCGGGATCAGTTTCATATAGTAATAGTAATTATGTTAATGCTTCGACCGCGCGATTGTACTTAGTTACGCGCGGGAGGAGCAAGAAAAAAGCATCCATCGCCCCGGCCGGACGGTTGACATTTGTTCTAACTAGAACTATTATGGTTCTAGTTAGAACAAATTAGATGAATCATGCCATCCTCTATTTTTTTACCGTTGTTGCGCGAGTTGTCAGGTACTTACCAGGCCTTTGAGGTTTATTCGTCAGCGCATGTGCGTTCGCTTGGCCTGACGCCGGCGCAATTCGATGTTGTCGCCACCCTAGGCAACACACCGGGCATGACGACCCGGGAACTGGGTGAAAAAACGCTGATCACCAAAGGTACGCTGACCGGAGTGGTGGATCGTCTGGCGGACAAGAAACTGGTGCGGCGGATCGCCTTACCCAGCGACGGGCGTTGCCAGATCGTTCAGCTGACGACTCAGGGGGAGAAATTATTTGCGCGCATCTTTCCGGCGCACCTGGCGCACATGGAGCGCGCCTTTGCCCAATTGTCGCAGAAAGAGCTGAACGGGATGGCCGAAAGTCTGCGCCGGTTACGCGGGGTGCTCGCCGCCGCGCACAGCAGCAAGGAGTAGTTGAAATTTTTTGTAGGAGCGGGCCCTGCCCGCGATCAGGCTGTTCGCGGGCAGGGCCCGCTCCTACACGATAAGCCCACCCAAAAGGTGGGGAATTTTGTGTCAATGTTTCAATTCAAAAGGAGTTTTAAAATGTCAGACAAGCAAGCTGTTATCGCCCGAAAATCCCCGTTTGCCGTTCAAGTGGAAGCCGGCAAAAGCTACTGGTGGTGTGCCTGCGGCAAAAGCGCTACCCAGCCGTTCTGCGATGGTAGCCACCAGGGCAGCGATTTTTCCCCCGTCGAATATAAGGCGGATAAATCGGAAGCCGTATATTTTTGCGGCTGCAAGCAAAGCGCCAACGGCGTGCTGTGCGACGGCACTCATAAGAAGCTTTGAGCTATGGAGTGCGCATAACCAGCCACTTAGCAATCGTTTTTGGATTGCTTAGTGGAATGGCTAGCAGTTGCATCAGACATGTCTGCGCTTTGAGAAAGCGGCGACGTGTACACACGCAAGGGGTACGCCGTGGTTGTAAGGGACTGAAGCCCCCACACACGCAGGCCGCACGCCATACTCATCGTTCCCACGCTTTGCGTGGGAACGATGAGCCGCCCAACTTTAAACATTTTCGAATGCCCCGTTACGTGATTGCATTCCACTTAACGAAAGCGTAGAGTGCCGCCCCATTCTGCTACAGAGAATGGTTGGGAAATGAGCGACACGCAAACGAAACAAAAATTACCTCCCCTGGTGCTGGGTGCGATTGGCGTGGTGTATGGCGACATCGGCACCAGCCCGCTGTACGCGCTGCAGGCAACCTTTACCGGTACCCATCCGCTGCCGGTCGTAGAAGCCAATATTCTGGGCGTACTGTCCGTGATGTTCTGGACCATCATGCTGCTGGTGTCGCTCAAATATGTGGTCATCATCATGCGCGCGGATAATTATGGTGAAGGCGGATCGATGGCCTTGCTGGCTTTGGTAAGCGAACTCACTGCACAGCGGCCCAAAATGAAATGGTTCATCACCACGCTCGGTGTTTTTGCCGCCGCACTGTTTTATGGTGACAGCATGATCACCCCGGCGATCTCGGTGCTTTCGGCAGTCGAGGGTTTGGACTTGGTTTCACATCAGTTCAAGAGCTACATACTGCCCATCACCATTATCGTCTTGACCGGATTATTTTTCATTCAGAAACGCGGTACCGGCGCAGTAGGCATGGCATTCGGCCCGATCATGATCATCTGGTTTGGTTGTCTGGCGGTGTTCGGCATTATTTCCATCGCACAAAGCCCCCAAATATTATTGGCACTGAATCCCATCTATGCCTTTCGCTTTTTAAGCGCGGATCCGTGGGTATCTTTCCTGGCGCTGGGTGCCATCGTTCTGGTCATAACCGGCGGAGAGGCGCTGTATGCCGACATGGGGCATTTCGGTAAATATCCGATCCGCCTTGCGTGGTTCTCTTTCGTGTTGCCCGCGCTGGCGTTGAATTACTTCGGTCAAGGCGCATTGCTACTGCACAATCCGCAAGCCATACAGAATCCGTTTTATCTGCTTGCGCCCGCCTGGGCATTGATGCCGATGGTGTTGCTCGCGACCGCCGCAACCGTCATTGCCTCGCAAGCCGTCATATCCGGCGCATTCTCGATAGCGAATCAATCCATACAAATGGGCTTTCTGCCGCGCATGGAAATCAGGCAAACCTCCGACCGGGCGCGCGGGCAAATTTATGTGCCCTTTACCAACTGGACACTTTATCTGGCGGTGGTCTTTCTGGTTTTTGCCTTCCAAAGTTCCAGCAATCTGGCGGCGGCTTATGGCATCGCCGTCACCGGCACCATGACGATCACCACCATACTGATCGCCTTCCTCATCGTGCTGTTCTGGCGCTGGCCATTGGCTATCGCCATACCGTTGATCGCCGTTTTTTTAATCGTGGACCTGACCTACTTTGCAGCCAACGCGATCAAAATCCCGCAAGGTGGCTGGTTCCCGCTGTGCGTCGCCTTGGTATCCTTTACCGTACTCACCACTTGGAAGCGCGGTCGAAAATTATTGTTCGAGGAGATCACCCGCCAGACAGTGCCCTTGCAGGCAATCATAGGCGGCATAGATGATATGCCGAGAGTAAGCGGTACTGCAGTATTCCTGACCCCTATGGGAGATGGCGCACCGTCGGCCATGCTACACAACTTGAAACACAACCATGTGCTGCACGAACGCAACGTGCTGCTGACCATCGTGGTCGAGGACAAACCTTATGTCACCAGAGGCAATCGTTTTTTGATCAAGGATCTGGGCAAGAACTTTTATCGGGTGAAGTTATTTTACGGATTTATGCAAACTCCTGATATTCCGCTTGCGCTGGAATTGTGTGGTTCACAAGGATTGCCCTTCGACACGATGTCCACCTCATTCTTCGTTTCCCGTGCCCTGATCGTTTCCAGCCCGAAGCCCGGCATGGTTAAATGGCGCGAACGCCTGTTCCTGGCACTATCCAAAAATGCCATGAACGCGGCAGACTTTTTCAAGATTCCGGCTAATCGCGTCATCGAAATGGGTACGCGGATCGAAATCTGAAGAACCTAACTTTCTGGAATATTCATATGCCGATAACGTGGTTGAAGCGGTATATGAATCGGGGGATAATCCGCAGTTGTTTTGTAAGGTGTCGTAATGACTGAATATCTGCTGATCCTGGTTAGCGCGGTGTTTGTGAACAACATCGTGATGGTAAAAATCCTCGGACTATGCCCATTCATGGGGGTTTCCAAGAAATTGGAGGCTGCCATCGGCATGGGCGCGGCCACCACTTTCGTGTTGACCCTGGCCTCCGGTTCGAGCTACCTGATCAACCATTATCTGCTCGGCCCCGAGCTGTCTTATCTCACTACGCTGTCGTTCATCGTGGTGATTGCGGGCATCGTGCAATTCACCGAAATGGTGGTGCAGAAAACCAGTCCGGTGCTGTATCAAGTGTTGGGTATTTATCTGCCGCTGATTACCACCAACTGCGCAGTGCTGGGCATACCGCTGCTCAATGTGCAGGCCAAACACAATTTCATGGAATCTATTTTCTTTGGCATGGGCGGAGCACTGGGCTTTACCATGGTGATGGTGTTGTTTGCCGGTATGCGTGAACGACTGGAAGGCGCGGATGTGCCGGCAATTTTCAAAGGTTCCTCTATTGCGATGGTTACCGCCGGTCTGATGAGTTTGTCTTTCATGGGGTTCTCGGGATTAATCAAGTAATGGGGAGCCTTAATTGTTAAGTGCTTTGCTGGCGATGGCAGCGATTGCTATCGTGCTCGGCGCGGTATTGGGATTCGCCGCGATCAAATTCCGCACCGAAGGCAATCCGCTGGTGGACAAGATCGATGCCATTCTGCCGCAAACGCAGTGCGGACAGTGTAGCTATCCCGGCTGCAAGCCTTATGCCACAGCCATCGCGGCCGGGGATGCTGATATCAATCGTTGCCCGCCGGGTGGCGAAGAAGGCATCCAAAAACTCGCCGATCTGCTCGGTGTGGAATTCAAACCCTTTGGCGGTGATACCGCCGCACCAAAAGCAAAATCGGTCGCCTTCATCGACGAAAGTAACTGCATCGGCTGCACGCTGTGCATCCAGGCTTGCCCGGTAGATGCCATCTCCGGCGCAGCCAAACAGATGCACACCATCATCGCTGCCGAGTGCACGGGCTGCGAGCTGTGTGTCGCGCCTTGTCCGGTGGACTGCATCAGCATGCTGGTCATCGAAGAAAAGATCACCAACTGGAAATGGAAATATCCGGTGTATGCCTTGACTGCAACGACATG
>JAYVKW010000177.1:0-2673 GCA_043768015.1 Gallionella sp. | reverse complement strand
GCTCACTGGCGCACTGTTGCCTTCTTTCCAGGGGTTCTATTTTATTTTCATGGCAGGGCCCATGCCCACCATCGTTACGCCGATACTGTATCTGGAGGTGATATTAGTGCTGTTCAACGGTGCCGCACTGTGGTTATTATTTAACCGGGTCAAGGAGCGGGAACTTTCTCCGCAACAAGCTATGGAACTGACGCGCAAACTGAGTGACAGGCAGCACAAATGAGAAGCAGGTTTTTATAGAAAGTACTCAGGGAAGTTTAATGTGCGCATTCTCTGCGCAAACCGTACGAAACAGATGAAAGACTATGCAATCAGGCAATTACTGTTTCGGCGCTGTTTTTGGCCACTTAATGAACATTGTTATTGCAAGGGGAGGGGTATAAAATCACGCGCGGGGGTGTGACTTGATCTTGAGTTTATCCTTCGCTTTGCAACGTAACGCAGCTCGAAATTTGACGGAGGAATCATGAAATCTATTATCGTAAGTATAGCGGCAGCAGGGTTGATGTTTGCAGGCGGCGCAATGGCAACCGACATGCCTGATTTGGCTAAAAAGAACGGTTGTGCCGCTTGTCACTCAATTGACAAGAAGCTGGTTGGTCCGGCGTGGATGGACGTTTCCAAAAAGTATAAAGGTGATAAGGAAGCTGAAGCCAAACTGATCACCAAAGTATCCATGGGCAGCAGTGGCGTGTGGGGTAAAGTACCTATGCCTGCTCTCGATGCATCCGGCAAGAAACAGGATGTCATCAAAGAATTGGTTCAATTTATTTTGGCCCTGGACAAGTAGCCGAACAGCGATTTCTCAAAGGCCGGCGCAAGTCGGCTTTTTCGCGCCCTGAATTTGGCATACACGGAATCTGATGACTCCGCGAAATCCGTTCCACGAACACACTGGTATCGCCGGCCAAAATATCGTTGCCACACTGAGCCTGAGATTATTATTTCTAACCGGCTCAGGTGATAGCCTGACGCGCAGCCAAGACACACTGAAGACATAAAAAGTTGCGGATTTATCCGGAGGCAGCGGCTATCAGCTAGAATGTGCCGATTCAATTCTTCGCAAGGCATCATGGTTCCCCATCTCACCACGGCATTGGCCGGCCCCTTACATGATCTGGAGCGACGTTTTCTGTCGGCCATGCCGACCATCGAGCACTGGTTTCGCACGCAGTGGCTGGAGCACGCCGTGCCGTTCTACGCCTCGGTGGATTTGCGCAACAGCGGCTTCAAGCTGGCGCCGGTGGACACCAATTTGTTTCCCGGCGGCTTCAATAATCTCAATCCCGATTTTCTGCCGCTGTGCGTGCAGGCGATGCAGAGCGCGGTGGAGAAAATCTGCCCGGAAGCGCGCGGTGTTTTGCTGATACCGGAGAACCACACGCGCAATTTGTTTTATCTGCAGAACGTGGCGCAGATCGTGATGATTTTCAAGCAAGCAGGTCTGCGCGTGCGCATCGGCAGTCTGTTACCGGAGATCACCGCAGCTACGCAAATTCCATTACCCAACGGCACTATGTTGACGCTGGAGCCGCTGGTGCGGCGTGCCAACCGGCTGGGTCTGGCGGACTTTGATCCGTGCGTGGTGTTGCTTAACAATGACTTGTCCGGCGGCGTGCCCGACATTCTGAAAAATCTTGAGCAGTCGGTTTTTCCGCCACTTTCGGTAGGTTGGTATACGCGGCGCAAGTCGCAGCATTTCGCCGCTTATGACCGGGTTGCGGGCGAATTCGCCAAGCTGCTCGACATCGACCCGTGGCTGATCAACCCGTATTTCGCCACTTGCGATCAGGTCAATTTTCAGGAGCGTGTCGGGGAAGAATGTCTCGCCGCGCAAGTGGATATTGTGCTGCAAAAGATACGCGTCAAATATGCCGAGTATGGCGTAAAAAATGATCCGTTCGTCATTGCGAAAGCCGATGCGGGGACGTACGGCATGGGCATCATGACGGTGAAGGATGCCAGCGAAATCATCAGCCTGAACCGCAAGCAGCGCAACAAGATGGCGGTGGTGAAGGAAGGCTTGGCAGTCTCGGATGTGCTGATACAGGAAGGGGTGTACACCTTCGAACAAATCAACGAGGCGGTGGCCGAACCCGTGGTGTATATGATCGATCACTACGTGGTGGGCGGATTTTATCGCGTGCATACCACCCGTGGCGTGGACGAAAATCTCAATGCACCGGGGATGCATTTTATGCCGCTTGCCTTCGAGACCCACTGCACCTTGCCCAATCCGGATCGTGCGCCGGACGATACGCCCAACCGTTTTTATGCTTATGGTGTGGTGGCGCGATTGGCATTGCTGGCCGCGGCGCTGGAAATTGAGGCGGCTGAAAATCTCCCTGAAAATTCATAGATGGCTACGCCGATTCGTCTCTTTGCTATTGTTGCCGTTCTGCTGCTCGCCGCTTGTGAAGGCAAAGAGCCGCTGTATCAGGAGCAGGGCTATGTATTCGGCACGCTGGTAGAGGTGAGCGTGTATGGCGAGGATGAAGCCCGCGCGCGGCAGGCGGTAAGCGAGGTACTGCATGAGTTTCAACGGTTGCACGAGATGTTGCACGCGTGGCAGCCCAGTGAACTCAGTGAAATGAACGCGGCGTTCGCCAAGGGTGAAAGTGATACGATTTCCGCAGAGCTGGTCGCCATACTGCAAGATGCGGCGCGACTGTC
>JAYVKW010000176.1:0-6809 GCA_043768015.1 Gallionella sp. | reverse complement strand
TCGAGGAATACAAAGCCAATTCTGAACGCGAATTTATCGAGTACAAGCGTGAGTTCACCTTGGGAGCGAATCGCATGGTGAGCTTCGATGGCAAACGAGTTGATGATCGCCCGTTGAGCGGGGAGAATCAGAAAGACATGGAGGAACTTGAGGACTACGGGAAGGAGTGGCTAGAAAAAGTAAGTGACTGAACGAAAGAAAGTGGCGGTGCTCACGCCTGCTCAAGAGTGACAGATGTTATCGCTGGATAAACGGCAGGTACCCGATGTAATATGGTTTCTATTTTGGGTTGTGACGCGGCAAATCGTGCGCGAATTGCCGGAATTAAAAGACAGCGAGCTGGAAGTGGCGCGCGAGGTGTGGAAAAAGAAATTCGGCACCGCGCCTCAGGATGAAAAGGAAAAAGCGAAGCAAGTCCGCTTTTTGCAAGCGCGCGGTTTTTCTCTGGATGTGATTTTCAAGGTGCTGCGAATTTCTAATTCTGTGATTTGACGATGCCCGTTATATTGAGCTACAAAGGCTACACGCTTTTTTTTCAACGAGGGCAACCCAAGGGAGCCGCTGCACGTGCATGTGAGAAGGGCAGGAGCGACTGCGAAATTCTGGGTCGAGCCACAAGTCGGGGTGGCGGAGAGTTATGGCTTAAGCAGCCAGGAGTTGAACGAGCTTGCGAGGGTGGTTGCCGACAACCGCCAATTGATAGAAAGGACATGGCATGAGTTCTTTGGCTAAGGCAGTGAGTTTCGATGCGAATACGATGTGGGTGGATTTTGCCGATGGCCGCAAGCTGGGCGTGCCGCTGGCCTATTTCCCGCGCCTGTTGAATGCCACGCTCACGCAACGCGAACATTACGAAATCAGCGGTGGCGGCAGCGGCCTGCATTGGAATGAAATTGAAATTGACGAAGACAACAGTGTTGAGAACTTGTTACTCGGCATAGGCGACAGAACCAGAAGCCCTTTGATGGCCGCCTGAGTTTATTGTGAAGCTGACCATGTGCCGCGTGTTAGGACATGCGTTATAAAACATAGAGGGCTAAATGACATGCGGCCAATGAGAGACCTAAATAACGCTGTTAAGTTGTCGAATAAACACTTACAAGCCATTGGAGAAGTTGCCGTCCGATGGGGGGAATTGGAAGATACTTTGTCAACAATCATTTGGGACATCGCAAATTTAAGATTGCCCGGCGCATATGCCATTACTACTCATCTGAACGAAAGAACGAAGATAGATATTTGCAACTCACTCGCTGATACTATTTTTGGATCGAGGCCATTGGCAGAAGAACTTCGGACACACCTTAATTACATACTGAATACTGTTTACCCAAAGAGAAATACGGTCGTGCATTCCACTTGGGGATATTCACCCGAACCAGAAAAATCAGAAATACTTCCCATAACGGCACGCGGAAAAATAAAGTTTGGTCCGCGACAAAGCTTTTCGGCAGACTACATTTTTGCAATAGCAGATGAAATATACTCAGCTAATGACAAGCTGTACCATCTGAGGGAACAGATTCTCGAATTGCTGAAGACTCTAAATAACTGGGAAGCATCATAGCTCTATAGTCCTCGTAGTGCCAGGCCATTGGCGTCAGGTTCAATAACTCTTATTGCCATCTATCCCTATTTGGGACTAAAATGCGTTTATGCGTGTGATCGCCTTATCCACCCTTAAAGCCTTCTGGGAAAATAATCCAGGTTATCAGGATGCGCGCGAGCCATGCCTGGCGTGGTATCGGCAGGCGCTGGTAGCCGATTGGGCTTCGCCTGCCGGGGTGAAGGCGGATTTTGGCAATGCCAGTATCCTGAAGGATGGACGTGTGGTGTTCAACATCGCTGGCAATAAATACAGGTTGGTGGTGTGGATCAATTACGCTTACCGCGTGTTGTATATCCGCTTCATCGGCACGCACAAGCAGTATGATGTGATAGACGTGCAAACGATATGAGGTGCAAACATGAACATTAAACCGATCAAGACCAAGGCGGATTACCGCGCGGCGCTCAAGGAAATCGAGGGATTGATGACAGCGCGCGCCAACACGCCGGAAGGCGAGCGGCTGGATGTGCTGGCAACGCTGGTGGAAGCTTACGAACGCAAGCACTATCCGATGGAGTTGCCCGATCCGATTGCGGCGATCAAGTTCCGCATGGAAAGCCTCGGGATGAAGCCGAAAGATTTGCAGCCGATGATAGGCGGGTTGAACCGCGTGTATGAAATATTGAATCACACGCGCCCGCTGACGCTTTCAATGATCCGCCGTTTGCACGAAGGGCTGGGCATTCCGGCTGAGTGTTTGATCAAACCTCCCGCGCATCATCGGCAGGCGGCTTGAGTGGGTATAAATAAAGGGGTGGTGAAAATGGAGAAGAAGCATGTTGGCATCATCCTTTTTGACAAGATCGAAGTCCTCGACTTCTGTGGCCCATTCGAGGTTTTTTCAGCAGTTCGCCTCAATGAGGAAAAACGGTTCGAAGAGCCGTCGCCATTTGAAGTGCTACTGGTCGCGGAAAGAAGCGAGCCGATCATTACTACGGGCGGCATGAAAGTTATGCCCGCACACACATTCAAGAGCTGCCCCAAGTTAGATATTCTTGTTGTTCCGGGTGGTTGGGGGACTCGCAATGAACTGCACAATCAGGTCTTGCTCGACTGGTTGCGCACTCGTGCTAAGGAAGTGGAGTTGCTCACCTCAGTTTGCACTGGCGTTCACTAGACTGGATGCGCGATTCGTTTCCTTCGGTAACGGTGGAGTACGATAAACACTACGTCGAAGACGGCGACGTATTCACCTCAGCGGGCATTTCTGCCGGCATAGACATGACACTCAAGATTGTCGCCCGTTATTGCGGCGAGGATATCGCACGCGCTACAGCCAAGCATATGGAATATCCGTATCCCGAAAATGATGCTCGCAGAATTAAATTCTAGTCGACGCGATTATTCTGGAAATGACTCACACCGACGCGCAAGATGATAGCCAAAACTTGGCGGATATTTTTAATGCTGCGCTGGCGGCGGTTGATCCGTATAACGCCGTGCTCAACGCGGCCAGGGTCGAACGCAATCAATTACAGATTGCCGACACGCAGTACGACCTTGCAGCATTCAACCGGATTATCGTAGTCGGCGCGGGCAAAGCCACGGCGCGCATGGCACTGGCAATCGAAACGTTGCTTGGTAAAAAGATAGATGCAGGATTGATCGTCGTCAAGGATGGCCACACGGTGCCTTTGTCCATCATCGAGCAGGTGGAATCATCCCATCCTGTTCCCGGCGAAGCAGGCGTTGCGGGTACCACGCGCATTTTGGAAATGGCAAACGCAGCCGATGAGAAAACGCTGTTCATTTGCCTGATCTCCGGTGGTGCATCCGCGCTGTTGGTTGCACCTGCAATAGGGCTGACACTGCAAGACAAGCAGAATACAACTCGTTTGTTGCTGAATGCAGGCGCATCCATCAACGAATTGAACGCGGTGCGCAAACACCTCTCGATGGTGAAGGGCGGACGCTTGGCGCAAGCTGCTTATCCGGCGCAGGTGGTGACGCTGATCGTCTCCGATGTCATTGGCGATCCTCTGGATGTAATTGCTTCGGGGCCGACGGCGCCGGACGATTCGACCTTCGCCGATGCTCGGGCGGTGATCGCTAAATATGGATTGCAGAAAAAACTTCCGCGTCGCGTCGTGGATCATCTGCAACGCGGCGTTGCGGGGCAGGAGCCGGAAACTGTGAAGAAGAACGATCCCTGTTGGAATAGCACACGTAACATCGTCGTTGCCAGCATCCGTCAGGCAATGGCGGCGGCGCAGAAAAAATCAGCGCAGTTCGGCTTTGTCGCAAAAATCATTTCCGAATCGCTGCAAGGTGAGGCGCGCGAGGCCGCGCGTTTTCTAGCGCAAATTGCACGTGACGAACTGGCTGCGATGAAGCCGAACGAGCGGCGCTGCCTGCTGTGCGGCGGCGAGACCACGGTCACGGTGCGCGGCACCGGAATGGGCGGCCGGAATCAGGAGCTCGCGCTGGCTTTTGCATTGGAGATTGAGGGGTGCTTGGGGGTGACGCTGCTCTCCGCAGGTACGGATGGAACGGATGGCCCCAACGATGCCGCCGGTGCGATGGTCGATGGCAGTACAGCAACATCGGCGCGCAATCTGGGATTAAACCCGGTCAGCTTTCTAAACAACAACGACTCATACGCATTCTTTCAGCAGTTCGACGCCGCGACTGGCGTGCATAGTCATTTCAAAACCGGGGCGACGGGCACCAATGTCATGGACATCCAGATTGTGCTGCTGAGCAAGGCGTAACTTTCCAACTCAATCTAGCTCTTCGTGGTATGGCTGCCCAAGCCGCCCGTGGTATGATGCGCGCCTTGTTCAAGATGTGTTTTGATATTCAGGGTGTGCAATGAAAAGCAGTGAGATTCGCCAGAAATTCCTGGACTATTTTGCGTCCAAAGACCACATGGTGGTCGCTTCCAGTTCGCTGGTGCCGCACGAAGACCCGACGCTGTTGTTCACCAACGCGGGGATGAACCAGTTCAAGGATGTGTTCCTCGGCTTCGACAAACGGCCTTATAAGCGTGCCGCTTCGTCGCAGAAATGCGTGCGTGCCGGCGGCAAGCACAACGATCTGGAGAACGTCGGCTACACCGCGCGCCACCACACTTTTTTCGAGATGCTGGGCAATTTCAGTTTTGGCGATTATTTCAAGCGCGATGCGATCAAATACGCATGGGAATTGTTGACTGAAGTTTACAAGTTGCCCAAGGACAAGCTGTGGGTGACGGTGTATGCCGAGGATGACGAGACTTACGACATCTGGACGAAAGAGATCGGCATGCCTGCCGAGCGGGTGATCCGTATCGGCGACAACAAGGGCGCGCGCTACGCTTCGGATAATTTCTGGATGATGGGCGACACCGGCCCGTGCGGCCCATGCACGGAAATTTTTTACGATCATGGCGCGGACATCCCCGGTGGCCAGCCTGGTTCACCCGAGGAAGACGGCGACCGCTACATCGAAATCTGGAACAACGTATTCATGCAATTCAACCGCGATGAAGCGGGCGTGATGCATCCCTTGCCCAAACCTTCGGTGGATACCGGCATGGGGCTGGAGCGCATCTCGGCGGTGTTGCAGCATGTGCATAGCAACTATGACATCGACCTGTTCCAGGCGCTGATCAAGGCAGCGGCACGCGAGACCAAATGCAGCGACATGGATTCGCCTTCACTGAGAGTGCTGGCCGACCACATCCGCGCCTGCTCCTTCCTGATCGTCGACGGCGTGATCCCCGGCAACGAAGGACGCGGCTATGTGCTGCGCCGCATCATCCGCCGCGCGATCCGTCACGGCTACAAGCTGGGCGCGCGTGCGGCGTTCTTCTACAAGATGGTGCCCGATCTGGTTGCCGAGATGGGCGTCGCATTTACTGAATTGACGAAAGCACAGGTACAAGTGAAGGGAATCCTCAAGCTGGAAGAGGAGCGTTTCTTTGCCACGATAGAAAATGGCATGAAAATTCTTGAAAGAGCTTTGTCTGATTTAAATTTTGAAGGGGCTGTTCGTGGTGGCGAATATATGAAAACCACTAATCAATTACCTCCCGGAAATCTAACTCCTAAAATCCTTGATGGCGAGACTGCTTTTAAGCTACATGACACTTTCGGTTTTCCGCTCGATTTAACACAAGATGTATGTCGCGAGTACGGCGTGAAGGTTGACGTTGCGGCATTCGATAAGGCGATGGCGCAGCAGAAAGATCAGGCGCGCGTGGCCGGCAAGTTCAAGATGGCCGCCAATCTGGAATACAGCGGCCCAGCCACGGCATTCCACGGCTACGAGTTGCTGGAAAGCAAAGCCAATGTGCTGGCTTTGTACAAGGATGGCGTTTCGATCAATGAACTGAACGAAGGCGACATGGGTGTGGTGGTGCTGGACGATACGCCGTTCTACGCCGAGTCAGGTGGCCAAGTCGGCGACCGCGGCGTGTTGCACAGCGTGCATGGCATCTTTGCGGTGGAAGACACGCAGAAGATCCAGGCGACGGTGTTCGGCCATCACGGCGTGGTGAAGACCGGCAAGCTGAGCGTGGGTAACAGCGTGGTAGTGCGCGTGGATGTGCAGGCGCGTGCGCGCACGGAACGCAATCACTCGGTCACACACCTGATGCACAAGGCGTTGCGCGAGGTGCTGGGCAGCCATGTGCAGCAAAAAGGTTCACAAGTTGACCCGGACAAGACGCGCTTTGACTTCGTGCATACCCAGCCGATGACGGACGCGCAGATACGCAAAGTGGAAAACATCGTTAATGCGGAAATTTTGGCCAACGTGGCAACCCAGTCGCGGGTGATGGGCATTGAGGATGCTCAGAAGACCGGCGCCATGATGTTGTTCGGCGAAAAATATGGTGACGAAGTGCGCGTGCTGGACATCGGCTCGTCGCGCGAGTTATGCGGCGGGACTCATGTCAAGCGCACCGGCGACATCGGCCTGTTCAAGATCGTGGCCGAGAGCGGCGTGGCGGCTGGAGTACGGCGCGTCGAAGCAATGACGGGGGAGGGCGCGCTCGCCTATATTCAACAGCAGGAATCGCAATTGCAGCAAGTGGCGGAGGCGGTAAAAACACAACCGCAAGAAGCCGCTGCACGCATCGCGCAGATCCTCGATAACGTTAAAGCGATGGAAAAAGAATTGGCACGGTTGAAATCGAAACTGGCCGGCGCGCAGGGCGATGATCTCATCGGCCAGGCGGTAGATTGCAACGGCATCAAGGTGCTGGCGGCATTGCTGG